>JAEESX010000010.1 GCA_016290145.1 Caryophanales bacterium | reverse complement strand
CTAAACCTCAAAAGAGAAACATTTATAGTGATTTCGAATTAGTCTCTAATTTCTTAACCAGTGATGGAACCACTTATAGTGTGTCTAATGGTTTTACAATCATCACTAATGGTTCTACAAGACAAATCTATAGTGCCATCTTAGGCGAAAGCATCGCAGAACTCACACCCACAGACACATATGTCACATTCGCATCTGATGTTGCGGGTGGATATATCGCCTACACAACAAGTGAAGGTGTTTCAGTCGTGGATGGTTTAGGCAATATTCTAATTGATAAATCAAATAGAACCTATGAATCTTTAACAGTTACAAGTGGACTTAACGCTAAAGATATTTACTACGTTGATGTGAGATTTGATAACACCAGTTTCTACTTCCATTACGATAAGGAAGGTAGTGCCACAATGCATGCCACAAATACTGGCGATGATTATGATACTGGTAGCACATTACCAGGTATTGATTACATCTCTTTAGATGAATTTGGTCATCCTGGATATCAATTAATCAAAAACAGTTCTAGATATATTGTCTTTAATGCTAAAGGCAATGAAATTTCATCTTTCACTGTTCCTAACGCAGATGCCTCATTCTTCGTTGGTGATTATTTGATTTATCAAAATAGTGTGAAGTTAGATGAAAACAATAATAACTATGACTATATCTCCGCGACTGGAGAAAGATATTCTCTAGAAACCTATAGAATCAATTACTTGAACGCTAAGAAAGAAGCTATCGAAGTTTCTTATCTCTTATCTAAAGATAGTAACGCGATTTATTCATTTAAAAACTCTAAAGGCATTAATGCCTATGCTTATGCTGATTTAAAAACTATCTCCGAAAAGAAAATTCTTTCTAACACCCAGGAAACATACATTATCGATTCAGCAGGTACATTACATGATAATGTCACCGGAATTAACTTAGGTGCCTTTGAAAGATTAGGTGATAACTACTATAACACCGATTCTAAGACCATCTATGATGGTAACCTAAACGAATTATCAATCTTAGGTAATATGAACCCTCAAAAGGTTGATAATGCGGATATCGTTGTTTGTGTGATGGAAGGAAAGTATGGCGCGGTTAACCATAAAGGTAAAGTCGTCTTACCATTCGAATATGACTATATCTACACAAATTACCTTTCCGATAATAGAGCGATAGTCCTTGATGATGGCAAACTTAAGATTGTGGAATTTGATTCCAAGAAAGCCACATCTAAAGATGCATTAGAATTAGAAGGCACAAATCTTTCATACTTTAGCTGTGGTGTCTATATGTTAGATGATCAATATCTCACTTTAGCCACAGGCGAATTATCAGATTTCAAACACGCTGAAGATAATAGCATAGAAGTATATCAATCCATTTGCTATGTCACATCCACAGCAAGAGTGTTCACTTTAGAAGTAAGTAATGACACAACAACTTACTACTCTGGAGTCATTTATATTGGTAACTAATATGGATTGTGTATTTTGTAACATTATCAAAGATAACAAAGTCATAATTGCGGAGAATGAACTCGCTGTGGCTTTTTATGATAACTTTCCAGTGAGTAAAGGACACACATTAATCATTCCTAGAAGACATGTTGAAACATACTTCGATTTAAATGAAGAAGAGATGAAAGCAATATTTAATCTCTCTCAAGAAGTAAAAAAGATTTTAGCTAAGTTATATAAACCTGATGGATATAACGTCGGATTCAATGTTGGTGTTGATGGTGGGCAAACAGTTATGCACTGCCACATGCACGTTATACCTAGGTACCACGGCGACGCTTTAAACCCACGCGGTGGTATAAGGAAAGTTGTTAAGAACGAAAAGAAATATTAGAACCACTTAATTGTGGTTTTTTATTTGTTTATCAAGTAATTATGTATTACAATGTATTACACAAGGAGGATTTAGTTATGGTTGTTTCAATTAGAATGACTGAAGAAGAAAGACAATTAGCAGATGCGTATGCCAAATTAAATGGTGTTTCTTTAAGCGAAGCAATTAAAAGAGCTTATTTTGAAAAAATCGAAGAAGAATACGATATTGCTTTAGCAGATGCTGCTATGCGTGAGTACAAAAAGAATCCTAAGACCTATACATTAGATGAGCTAATGAAGGAGTTGGGTTTATGACTTTTCGAGTTGTTTTTACAGAATCGGCGAGAAAAGAACTTAAGAAATTAGACAAGTATACACAAAAAATCATCTTACTTTGGTTGCAAAAAAACTTAGATGGCTGTAGTGATCCAAGAATTCATGGTAAAGCGCTTACTTCCAACAGAGTGGGACAATGGAGATACCGTGTTGGTGATTACAGAATCATAGCGAGTATTGAAGATGATAAATTAGTAATCTTAGTTATTGCTGTTGGGCATAGACGAGAGATTTATAGTAAATAGCGAACATATATTTTATGACCAAAAAGTAGAAATCATCTAATGATGATTTTTATTTTACACTTTTTCATTAAATAAACTTGTTTATCATTGTTAAACATGTTTAATTATTAAAACGAGATTATGAAAAACAAAAACATTCTCTACATCTCAATAGCCTTAGTCATATATGTCCTGTTCATCTCATTCCCGACATATCTTTTTGTCGACGATATTGAAACCAGATATATTGTTGAGATTATTTTAAGAAGCGTTTACTTAGTGTTTATTATTTTATTCTCTATCTTCACTAAGTTAGCAAAATCCTATAATGGCAAAACCAAATGGATAAATATGTTAATCTTATTCCCACTTTTCTTTGTGGCGTTCTTTAATATGTTCTACTTAAGAGTGGTAGCAGGATCCACAACTGAAAGCTTATGGACAAGTATTTCCAAAGTCTTCTATAGCGAAGGTGTTAATACATATGAAATCTTGAGATTTGTCTGTATTGTTCTGACAGTCGTGGAAGAAGAAATCTTATTTAGATTCTTATTGCAAAAGACTCTTAACTTAGGTCATAAGTTTGTCCGTATCGCGATTACCGCGGCAGTATATACTGCATGTCACTTCTTCACAATGTTATATGATGCAGCAGGACATATTGAACCAATCCAATTACTCGCACTCATCTTCATCTTTGGTATTGGTCTTATCCATGGTGTTCTTTATGAGTTCACAAATAATATCTACTATTCTATGGCGTTTAATATGTTCTTCTCATTACAAGCTAGCATATTCCCAATCGCTTTAGTGACCACTCATGGATATCCAGTTTATTTAACTGCAAGTTTATTCGCTGTTGGTTCAGCAGCATATATATGCTTATTCTATTTTGTCATTTTAAAGAAAGAACAAAGATAATATGAAAAAGTCATTATTATTACTCATCCCATTAATCCTTGGTTTAGGTGCTTGTACTAATCCTAAAACACCTGACACTCCAGATATTCCAGATTGGGGTGAAACCGCATCTAAGACAATTGTCTTTAAAGGTGATAAAAATAGAACTGGTTTTACCGGTGGTTCACAACTTGGTGATGATAAATTTGACACCGCACTTAGAAATATGGTTAATGAACAATCAGGTAATAAGTTAGTCAACATAGGCGGTCAAAAATGCACGGCTCAATTCGTAGGTGGCGATAGCAACACCGCGACAGAGACATCGCTTTCTATTGGAACTAGTAGTTCAGATGGACTTATTTATTTCACGTTTAATTTAGATATTGTAAAGATTGAAGCCACTCTCCAAAACTACTACAAGCCATACAATGGTGGCATGAGTCTTGATACAGAAGCAGAAGTGACTATTTGTTCTTTTGGCGCATCTAATGAAATATGCGAATCTAAGAAAGCTGACTTATCCACAGAAGACGCGGTTAATATTCCTGGTGAAAGACAAGAGACCTTAGAATTAACAGAAAAAACAAACACAGTTGGTTTCTTTAATGAAGCCGCTAAGCATAGAACTTATATACACTCATTAACCATTACCTACGTAGTGGAATAAAGAAGTTTTAAAAAAATATCGCGCTGAGCGGGATTTTTGTTTTGGAAAAATATTTTGCAACAAAAATACGAATTAATGCCTAACGAAGTCTAATAGGAGGTGCTTTCATCTCCTAGTCGTTACGTGTAGGCGTCTCCCTATGGCCGATCGGTCCGAAGTTCTTTAAGCTAGGTGCAGCCAACATAGAGGAGGTGACGTTTATGGAAAATATCATACTTTTCCTAACGTTATTGTTACTGCTATTTGCATACAATAAAAAAATAGATAGATAACCTCAGCCAGGTTTGAAATCTACCTATACGTAACGATTGTTACATCGATATTATATGTTGCTCGTCATTAAATAGCAAATAGCTAAACCAATAGCAAATAATAAAAAAATAGATAGATAAGCAAGCACTTAGAAATCTATCTACGCGTAACGATTGCTACAAACATATTATAAGTAGAATTTTGATAAAAAGAAAAGGGAGGACTTGCCTCCCTCTTTTTTATTCGAGTTCGAACGCACCAGTATATAACTGATAATACACACCTTTTTGAGCAATCAAATCAGCGTGACTACCGCGTTCTATAATACGTCCATGGTCTAAGACCATAATCGCATTACTGTTTTGAACTGTTGATAACCTATGGGCGATAACAAATACTGTTCTACCTTCCATGAGTTTATCCATACCTTCTTGGACAAGTTTCTCAGTTCTAGTATCGATAGATGATGTCGCTTCATCAAGAATCATAACAGGTGCATCTGCAACTGCCGCTCTTGCAATAGAGAGTAATTGTCTTTGACCTTGAGATAAGTTAGAACCATCACCATTAAGCATAGTGTTAAATCCTTCTGGTAGACGTGTGATGAAGTCATATGCGTTAGCGATCTTCGCTGCTTCATAGACTTCTTCATCAGTGGCGTCTAGTCTTCCATAACGGATATTATCCATAACTGTTCCTGTGAACAAGTTAGTGTCTTGTAAAACAATGCCTAATGAACGACGTAAGTCATCTTTTTTAATTTTATTAATATTTATGCCATCGTATCTGATTTTGCCGTCTGCAATGTCATAAAAGCGGTTTAAAAGGTTAGTAATAGTGGTCTTACCTGCACCGGTTGCGCCGACAAAGGCAATTTTTTGACCTGGATGGGCATAAATAGAGACATCATGTAAGACTGGCTTATCTGGTGTATAAGCGAAATCAACATCAGTTAATAAGATATCGCCTTTGAGTTCAGTATAAGTCACTGTACCATCTGCTTTATGAGGATGTTTCCAAGCGAAGTCTCTGGTCTTTTCTGTTGTTTCTTCAAATGTACCATCTTCGTGTTTCTTGATATGGACTAGTTCAACATAGCCTTCATCCGCTTCTTTTTGCTCATCTAATAAATCAAAGCATCTAGAAGCACCCGCCATACCCATAACAATGAATGTCACTTGTTGTGAGAAGTTGTTCACGTTATTAGAGAACATTCTTGAAAGCATTAAGAAGACAACAATAACTTTTAAGAATGCTGTAACTGATGAGACATTTTCCACAAATGGATATGAGAGTTTAACGTTGTTAAATCCTGGGATAGCAATAATTAAGAATCCCATGATTGCGGTTAAGACATACATGAAGTTACCAATGTTACCATTTATAGGCATCATTGTGTTACCAGCGATATTCGCAGTGGTGCTATGTCTTCTAAGTTCTTCATTAAGTCCGTCAAAGTCTTGAGCGGATTTTTCTTCATGACAGAAGACTTTAACAACTTTAAGACCTTGAATGGTTTCTTCAATATTACCTTCAACTTTCGCCATTTGAATTTGTTGTTTAACAAAGTACTTCGCAGATTTGCCACCCACAAAGATAGTGTTAAGTAACATGAGCATTGCGCAGAAGACGACCACAAGAGTCATCCAGATACTGTTCATCAACATAACAGTAAAACTGAAGATAACCGCTAAGCCTGCGCTTAAGAAGCTTGGCAAAGCTTGAGAAATAAACTGTCTAATTGTATCGATATCGTTTGTATACACGGACATGATTGCGCCATGAGCGTGTGTATCAAAGTATCTAATAGGTAAGTCTTGCATATGATTGAACATAGCTTTTCTAAAGACGTTCATAAATCTTTGCGTGACAATCGCCATTGTTCTGTTCCAGAACCATGATGCAAAGACACCGACTGCATAAATAACAATCAATGTAATAACTAACACTGTTGCATTGGTCTTTAGGAAAATACCCATCGCATTCACTTCATGAATACCGGTTAATGGATTTGTGTGATTTTCAATACTATCGGTTAAAACAGCAGTGACTAACTGCATAAAGATAGATGATGATAAGTTCGCAAATATATTGAAGATAATACATAATGCGGAGACGATTAATTGTCCAGGATAACGCTTAAAGAGTTCTTTTAATAATCTCTTCATTGTGCCTTTCTTGGCTCTCGCTCTTTCTTTGATTCTAATTGGAGGCATTATCTATCACCTCCTTGGTTGTTTTGAGTGTAGTAGATTTCTTGGTAAATATGGTTATTCTTTAATAACTCAGCGTGCGTACCAATCGCATTGATCTTGCCATCTTCCATAATGATGATTTGATCAGCATCTTCAATAGAAGAAATACGTTGAGCAATAACGATCTTTGTGGTTTCTGGTAAGTCTTCTCTTAGACCTCTTCTAATCAATCTATCAGTCTTTGTGTCGACTGCGGAAGTGGAGTCATCTAAGATTAAAATCTTTGGTTTCTTTAATAGCGCTCGAGCGATACAAAGTCTTTGTTTTTGACCACCGGAAACGTTACTACCACCTTGTTCAATTCTGGTTTGATATTTTTGAGGGAAGGATTCAATGAATTCTTCCGCTTGAGAAATCTTGCAAGCTTGTTGTAGTTCTTCATCAGTGGCGTTTAAATCACCCCATCTTAAGTTTTCCGCGATTGTGCCACTGAATAAGAAGTTCTTTTGTAAAACAACGGCAACGTTATTTCTTAAGACTTCTAAGTCGTATTCTTTAACATCGTGTCCACCGACTTTAAGTGAACCTTCTTGGATGTCATATAATCTTGAGATTAAGTTTACTAACGATGTCTTACCGGAACCTGTAGAACCTAAGACACCAATGAATTGTCCAGACTTAATGTTGATATTGATATTTTCTAATGCATTCTTTTCTGCGTGTTCAGAATATTTGAAGTTCACATTATTAAAGATAACTTCACCATTAGGAACTTCCATAATTGGATTTTCTGGATTCTTAATCGTTGGTTCTTCTTCAAGAACTTCACCGATTCTTCGTACACCTTCAATGGACATGACTAACATGACCATGATCATGGAGACGAACATTAAGGACATTAAGATTTGAATACCATAGGTAAGTAATGCGGACATTTGTTCAATTGTTAAACCATTGACCACGTTGTTTTCAATATTTCTACCGATGATATACGCACCGATACCAATGATTAAAACGTTAGATAAATGGATACCTGTATTCATAACTGGGTTATTCAAAGCGACAATTTTTTCCGCTTTGACGAATTCGCCAGTCATGCCATCAGAGGCTCTATTGAATTTTTCTTTTTCATAATCTTCTCTAACATAAGATTTAACAACACGCATACCAGTGATGTTTTCTTGAACGGATTCGTTGAGTTTATCGTATCTCTTGAATAATCTTCTAAAGATTTTCATCGCCACACGAATAATTAAGAATAAGCAAAGACCAATCGCTGGGATTAAGCCAATAAAGATCCACGCCATTTGACCACCGGTCATAAATGCCATAATCGCCGAGAAAATCATCATAAGTGGTGCACGAACAACCGCTCTAATGCACATTTGGAAAGCCATTTGTACTGTAGAGATATCTGTGGTCATTCTTGTCACTAAACTAGAAGCGGAGAATTTATCAATATTAGCAAAGCTAAATGATTCAAGTTTCTTATACATATCACTTCTGAGGTTTGCGGCTAAACCGACTGATGCTCTAGAAGCAAATACGCCACCTAAAATACCAAAGATAAGTGAGAAGATGGCCATGACTACTAAAATCATTCCTGCGGTAAATAAACTAATATCAAATTCAAATGGAGCGTTCACATAATGAATTGGTTCCATGATTTGTTCGAGACTAGTAAGTCTTTGCATGACATAAATAAAGACAGACATCATAAATGGTAAAGCACATTCTAATGCCGCTTCACCGATCATAAAGAAAGGAGTAATAATAGCGTCTTTTTTGTATTGTCTAAGTGATTTAAGAATTAATTTGATTTTCTTCCACATAACTAATTGCCTCCTTCCATGTTTTCTATCAATTTATTTAGTTCCTTAGTAAGGATGTCTTGTTCATTTTTATCTAATCCATTAATTAGTTTTTCAACTGCTTCATTTCGATGCTCTCTTAATTTATGAATAATACATTCACCTTCTTCAGTGGGTTTTAATACTGCATAAGGATGTTGCTTCTCTATAGAGATAATGCCTTTTTTCTCCATCCTTTTAACGATGCCGCTGACTGTGGATTTGCTGAGGTGATACTCTTGTTCGATATCGTTTTGATGAACCTCTTCCTTATCTATGTTCGTGCGCTTCGCGATATAAAAAAGCATACGACCTTGTTGCCCTGTTAAATCATATTCTGATAAACGGGCATCGAGATCCTTATCTAATAATTTCCCTAAGTATTTGATGAGGAAGATAATATCGTCTTTACGGCTTTGGTTCATAAAAATCTCCGAGATAATATAGTATAGTTCGCATACGAACTTGTCAATAAAACAATTATATGTTTTGTCAGTTAACTCCATATTTTTTTGTGTGTTTATCTAAAAATAATTGAAAAATCGTAATAAATACTTAAAATAGGTAATCACACCATATCGGAGGTGGGAATTATGAAAAAAGGATTTATCGCAGCCGGACTAACAACACTAGCGTTAGTGCTCAGTGGTTGCAACTTCAACAAATCAAATAAAGCCAAGTACACAATCATGGTGTATATGTGTGGTGCTGACCTTGAAAGTGATAGTGGTCTCGCTAGCATGGACATCTATGAAATGTGCACAGTTATGAAACAACCTAAGGATGTAAACATCATCTTACAAACCGGTGGTTCTACACGTTGGAACAATGGAAGAATTGAACCAAACAAACTCCAAAGATTTCACGTGGAAAAAAGAGCTTTGGTGGAAGATGATATTATGACCGCTAAATCAATGGGTGATTCCAAAACATTCCAATCCTTCCTCGAATGGGGTTTAACTGAATATCCTGCCGAAAAAACTGGTGTCATCATGTGGAACCATGGTGGTGCTATGCAAGGTGTTTGCTTTGATGAAAGATTTGGCAATGATGGCCTTCTCTCTTCCGAAGTTACAAAAGCATTAAAAGGTGCCTTTGAAAATACAGGTAGAAAAGAAAAACTAGAATGGATCGGTTATGATGCTTGCTTAATGGCTGTTCAAGATCTCGCAGAAGCCAATAGTGATTACTTCAACTATATGGTTGCAGCGCAAGAATCCGAAGCCGGTGAAGGCTGGGATTATGACCACTGGGTGGATAACTTATACGCTCACGATGATACCGAAACTATTCTTAAAGAAATTTGCGATACATTCCTCGATTCATATCATGGACATCCAAACGATCAAACATTATCAGTGTTAGATTTATCTAAGATGTCCGCATATAAGTCCGCTTGGGATGAATTATCTGAAGAAGTTAGCTTAACAGTGTCATCTTCTCAAAAGAATGATTTCCAAAACATGATGAAATCCGTTAAAGCATTCGGCACAACTTACTATAGTGAAGCGGAAATCCATGAAATGGGCTTCTCCACAAATCCAAATTCTAGTAATTACTTTGGTAAAATTGGCATCATCTACGAAAATGGTTCTTACATCCTTCCTGGATATAACAACTTCGGTATCTTCGATGTTATGGATTTCTTAAATAAGTTAGGCACTAACTATTCTTCAATGAGTTCTCAAATCAATAGTGTCAAATCCGCATACAATGACTTAGTCATCTATAACAAAATTGGTAAAGATGCTGGTGAGAGCAATGGTTTATGCTTATTCTTCCCAATGCACAAGAACTGCCACGCTGAAACTTACTACACAGCAAGTCAAACAAGATTCTCTTCTTGGAGAAATGTCGTTGCGAGCTTAGGCGAATTAAAATAAGTTCTAAAGTATACTATTAAAAAATTTAATATAAGGCCGTGTTCGATACACGGTCTTTCTTTTACAAAAGAAATCTGAAAACCATATATTAAAAAATCTATTTATGATTAATTTATTGTTTACATAACTACATATATACACGTAATATATGCTTTCACGCGAATTGTGAAAGGGGAACCACATTATGATTACTAAACACCTGAAAATTGGAGTTGCAAGCGGGATTACCGTATTAGGTCTCGCATTATCTGTCGCAACATTTGCATCCACAACTAAACAACTAAGTTTATTAAAGGGTTCTGACAATCCATATGAATTAGTTTTAAATTCTAATAACGCTGTCAGCACATCCGGAGATCATATTCAAAAAACCGTTAATGGTGCGGATGTCACATTTACATACACAAATGTTTCATCTTCTGCTGGTAATCATACTTATTTAACAAATGGTGGTTCTATTGTTAATAAAGACATTATTCACTCAATCACAACATTCTCTGCAACATTCGTTGGTAAGTTGCAAGCGCGTGTTGCTTATGTAACAGATAAATGGGGCGAATACTTTGATTTATTATCTGGACAAGAAATCAGTCTTGGTAGTAACCCATATTATTTAGAAATGAAAGCCAATGATGGTGCAGTCACTTTAACAAGTGCAACCTATGGTTATTCATGTTTAGTTAATCCAGATGCTGAAGAGCAAAACACAACAGGTAGTTATGATATTACATTCACCGCTAATGGTTCTGATTCAAGTACTGATTTAGCTTCTTCTGGCGTTTTAGGTCAAATCGCGACAGGTGCAAATTATGTCACATCATTCTCTGGTATTTCTAAAGTTTACGCAGGCGAATTAGGTCTAAAAATGGGTTCTAGCAAAGCCGCCGGTTCTCTCACATTCAACTTTAATTCTTCAACAGTAACTGCAGACATTACATCTATTGATGTTTCTACCGCACAATATGGCTCTGATACCGGTTCATTAAAATTCTATATCAATGGTTCTAGTACTGCTGCAGCGACAATTGACCCATCCGAAGGTGGTTCATTCACAGTTAATGCTGCTGTTACAACTTTAGAAGTGGAAACTACATCAAAACGTGCTTACTTATGCGGTGTTTCTCTCAACTATGGCAGTTCAACAACACCTTCAGTTCCATCCGCAGATGAAGTTGGCTTCACTGCTTCTGATTCTCACAAAGATGATTACTCAACCAATTCCGTCTTTGCTACAGATAACGACTTAAGAGTGTACGCTCTCATGTCTGATGGCACACAAACCCAATTATCTTTAGGCGAAAGTGGTTATTCATACACAATCAAAAATTCAAACAACCAAGTTATTGATCCATCTGTCAAATTTGGTACAGAAGGAACTTACTTATTAACAGTTTCTTATAAGAACTACATCCCAGTGGAAATCTATTTAACTGTCGGTGAATACATCTTTATTGAAGCTATCGCCGCACAATCCACAAAGGTTACTTATAATACCGCTGATAAGTTAAGTGATTATTTAACAAACTATGTGACTGCAATGGTTACATATTCCGATAATAGCAACGCTAATATTGCTTATAGCAATTTTGAACAAAATAACTTGGGTTTAGTCTTATTAAATCCAAAAGGTATTACATATACACAAACAAATCCATTTGGTACCGCTGGTACATGGACAATTAGAATCTTTAGATTAGATGATAGCAGTATTAAATCTGATATCAGCATCACAGTTAACGCTATTCCAGTGGAAACAATCACATTAAGTGAAACTTCCTACAGCATGTATCCACAAGATACACTCCAATTAACAACCACAATTAATCCAAATACTGCTACAAACCAAGTATTAACTTGGACATCCAGTAACGAATCTGTTGCAACAGTTACTGATGAAGGTTTAGTGACCGCTGTTGATGTTGGTAATGCAACAATTACCGCTACTGCAGTCGATGGTTCAAATGTCTATGCAACATGTACAATCACCGTTAACGAAAAACCAGCAAGTATTTCCGATACACTTACACTTGAAACAACAGGCGTCACCGCTGGTTCAACATCATATACATCTTGGTCAGGCAAGAATGGTGCATCTGGTGCTGTTTATGCCGGACAAAGTGCTGGTGGCAACAGTGCAATTCAACTTAGATCTAACAATAGTAACTCTGGTATTATCACAACTGCTTCAGGTGGCAAGATTGGTAAGATTACTGTCGTATGGAATGATGGCACTACAAATGGTAAATCACTAAACATTTATGGTAAGAGTACAGCTTATAGCAATCCAAGCGATTTATATGGCAATTCATCTGGAACATTATTAGGTTCTATTACATATGGCACATCTACAGAACTTGTTGTTTCTGGTGATTATGAATACGTTGGTGTTCGTTCTTATTCTGGTGCTGTTTGGTTAGATAGCATTACATTCGTTTGGGGCGACGCTGGTGGTTCCGGTGGATCCACACAAGTTTATCCAACCGAAATTGAAATTACAGGAAATAATGCTGTTGGCATTGGTGAAACATCACAATTAAGCATAGCTTATACACCAACCAACACCAATATGACAAATGTTACATGGTCATCAAGTAACTCAAGCATTGCGGCTGTTAATAGCACAGGTTTAGTTACTGGTGTTGCTCAAGGTTCTGCAACAATTACCGCAACTGCGAAAGATAAAGATAACAACGACATTACTGATTCAGTCACAGTGACAGTCAGTCCAATCGCGGTTACAGGTGTTTCCTTAGATAGTAATTCCGCGGTTGTTAAGGCTGGCAAGACAGTTACCTTAGTGGCAACTATCTCTCCAACAAACGCCACAAACAAATCAGTCACATGGACGAGTAGTGATACAAGTGTTGCTATAGTCAGTGCTGGTGTTGTGACAGGTGTTGCTGCTGGTACTGCTACAATCACTGTTAAAACAGTGGATGGTAACAAAACTGCAACATGTACAGTTACTGTTACAAACAATGCTGGATTAGATGAAAATTCTATCTCATATACTGACCTTCCAACTGCATACTCCACAAGCAATACAGTTTATACCGCTGCAAGTGGCATTAAATTCCAAGCTTATAACTGCGCAAATTACAGCAGTAAAATGCAATTTAGAGCAAGTTCAGGTTACTTACAAAATACAGAAGCTTTAAGCTTATACTCCATCACAATTAATGATCGCGAAAGCAATTCATTAACAGTTTACGGTTCTAATACCGCTGGTTCATTCTCTACTGAAATTACCGGTTCCGATGATACCTATAACTTAGAAGGTTACAGTTACTTCAGAGTGGCTAGAACTTCAAGTGGTGCAGCATATTGCTCCTCCATCACAGTTATAACAGGTACTCCAACACCAATCGATCCAACAGGTATCTCATTAAGTCCATCTAGTATTGAATTAGCGCCAGGTGGAACAAAGACAGTTGATGTCAATTACACACCTGCAAACGCTAACCAAAATAAGGATCTTACATGGACAAGTAGCAATACATCCGTAGCGACAGTCAGTTCAGTCGGTAAGATTACTGTTAATAGTTCCGCTTCCGCTGGTCAATCCGCGACAATTACTGCGACATTGAACTTAGATACCACAGTCAAATCGAGCGTTACTGTCACAGTTGTCGAACAACAAAGAGATGATCAAACAATCATGATCTATATGTGTGGTGCGGACCTTGAAAGCGAAAATGGTTTAGCAAGTGGTGACCTTCAAGAAATCTTATCAGTCAAGAATCAACCAGATGATGTCAACATTATTGTTGAAACTGGTGGTGCCAGATCATGGGATTCTTCATATGGTTTCGGCATTTCTAGTACAAAACTTGAAAGATGGCATGTTGAAAATAAGAGCTTAGTTAAAGATGATAGCTTATCTTATGCTTCTATGGGCTTAACAAGCACATTCCAATCCTTCTTAGAGTGGGGTATTACAAATTATCCTGCTGATAGAATGGGCGTCATTATGTGGAACCATGGTGGCGGTATGAAGGGTGTCTGTTACGACGAAAAGAAGAACGACGACAACTTATTAACAGATGAAGTTGTTTCCGCAGTCAGCGGTGCATACACCAATACAGGTACAACAAAACTTGAATGGATCGGCTATGATGCTTGCTTAATGCAAGTTCAAGATATCGCATCCATGAATAGTGACTACTTCAACTACATGATCGCTTCTGAAGAATCAGAATCCGGTTATGGTTGGGACTATGATACATGGGTTGATGATGCCTACTCCAAGAAGACAACTCCAGTTATCATGAAGGCCATCGTTGATGGATTCATCTCTGAAAATGGTGGTACATCTTCTTCAAGTAATGACCAAACATTATCATATTTGGATCTCTCATATATGAGTGCTTACATTACTGCTTGGAACAATATGTCTACTCAATTAGGCACAAAGATTACAACCAGTAATAAATCTAGCTTCAATACGTTAGTGAAATCCGCTAAACACTATGCAGATTCAGATTACACATACTTTGGTACATTTGATGCTAAAGACTTTGTTAATAAACTCTCATCAGATAGCACATTCAATCCAGGTAGTTCTTACACAAGTGCAGTCTTAACTGCTCATAGTAACTTAGTGGCTTACTCATCTTGTGGTAGAGGCGCTGGTAATTCATATGGCTTATGTATCTACTGGGCATGTCACAGTGATTGTGAGAAGAGTTACTATTATAAAGCGAGTATGACAAAGTTCACCGCATGGAGAACATTAGTCACTACATATGGTTACTAATCACGTAAACAATACACTTTGTGAATAGTAAAAAACACACAATTAGAGGCGATTAAGTTCGTCTCTTTTTTGTTGCGTTTATCAACTTTTCTTTTTGTTTACATGCTTTGTCGCGTATATAATTTTTGTATGTAGGCACAAATCGTGCAAAGGAGTACATATGAATAAATTAAAATTCATTCCTGTTTTAGCGGTTGTCGCATTGTTATCCGCATGTGGAACAAAGAGCGAAGCTGTTAAAGCACCTAAATTTGATAAAGAAGGCTCTGAAGTTCAATACACTGAATTTATGGCCGGCTTAAGTGAAAACGCTCAAGCTCTTGATATTATGGGTGATAAGAAAGCGGCCTCTTTTGAAATGAAATCTGAAGCTGTTGAATTACAAAGTAATGTTTTAAAAAGAAATGGTAAAAATTTCTATGGTGAATCTCGTTTTGAACAAGAAACAAACAGTGGACAATACGATTCCAAATCTTTAGTGGGCAAAGAAAAAACCAATAGAACAGTAACTGAAGATTATGAAACCACTGATTATCATTATAGACGTGTTAACAACACCAAATTTAATGGTTCTGTCCAAGAAGTCGTTCGTGGTGATGTCCATTACTTAGGCTCTGTTGATATTGATTGCCATGTTGTTGGTTTAATGGACGAAGTTACTGATGAAAAACCATTCGAAAAACTTATGGATCAATATGTGAAAGGTGATGTCTATTACTATGGTGGACTTAATAGAGCAGAAGGCGTCTTCGTCTCATTATCTTCAGTTAGCGAAGAAGATCTTGTTAATTACACATTCAATAAAAACGACAAAACCTTCACTTATACTTATAAACTTGAACAATTGGCCCAAGAAGAAAAGAATGATCAAGATGAAGTCGTATTTGTTAGTGATTATGTCGTTTATGCAAAGACCCAAATGACATTCAATGGTGGCAATTACAAAATCAGCCAATATTATGAAACCAAAAATGTAATGACTTACAAGATGGATATCATGCAAAGCAATACACAATACTACGCTGATGATGTTATCGAAGATATAAGTAAAGGATCATATTCCGCTACATTCACATCAAAAGAAGTAAACCTCAAACCAGCCTCAACAGAAGGCTTTATGTTCATGGTTTGGTAATAAAAGGAGAACCACAAAATGAAAAAGTATAAATTAATTCCTTTATTAGCTCTCGCATCCTTACTTGCTGGATGTAATGTCAATAACGCTTCTTCCTCTAAGGAACCAAGCTTTGCCAAAATGGGTAAAGAAGTTGATTTCCAAGAATTCGTTGAAGTTGCTGGAGACAGTACTTTATTAGATCTCTGGATGGAACCATCTTCTTATCACATTCCTTCATTTGTTGCGACAAAGAAAGAAAATGGTTCTTATTCAAATAAAGTCACTTCTAAGAAAAAAGTCGTTGCTGGTGGCGAAGGCAAAAGCGCTATTAATGGCAAAGTTGAAGTTGATATGAAAAACTATCGTATTGCTTGCAAATATGATGAAAAAACAACAAGCAAATTCTACGATGAATATGCCACCCAAGAATATCTTGAAAATCCGAAAACTGATAAGGTCTATCAATTCTCTAAATTCGAAGAACCTGTCGAAGGCGAAGGTGAAGAGGATGTAGTAGAAACTAGAGAATATTGGATTCAAGCGGATAAATTATCAAACAGTTACTTCAAGCTTGACAATGTCACAGATAAAGGCCTTCTTTATAGAAGAGACAACGTGGAAAGCGATGCTGTTTCACAAATGAACAACATAGGAGTTTTCCCAGATTCTTTATTTAACTATATGAGCAACTACTATGGTGCTTCTGTGGAAGAACAAGCAAACTATCACTTCTACGTTAACGGTAAAATCTTAACCATCACATATAGTGCAGAACATTCTGAAACACAAATTGATGCTGGTGATCATTTTGCTAATTACATCACAACAATAACAAATGATTACAAGTTCCAATTAGACGCCACTGATGGCAAAAACTTCAAATCTAAAACCTTTAACAAAGAAACATCTGAAAAGAAATATCTTAGAAACATGACTGTTGATTACGTTGCTAGATATAACGGTGATGTTGAAAAGTCTGTTGAAACAACCGCAATTGAATGCGCTGTTCAAGTAAAAGACGTCACAGTTAAAGAAGTCGATCTCTCAAAAATGAGATTAATCGACGGACTTATTTAATCAAAACACTATTAAAATAGAGGGACCGATTTGGTTCCTCTTTTTTCTTGTGTTTATCAATATTTAATTTTGTTTACTTAACGCGATACGTATATAATTTATACATATGAGCACAAATTATGTGCAAAGGAGATAATATGAATAAATTAAAATTCATTCCTATTTTAGCGGCGGTCGCTTTGTTATCCGCATGTGAAGCAAAAGCCGGCGCCTACCTCAAGGCACCTAAGTTCGCTAAAGAGGGAGAAGAATGCGAAGCTGAAGTCGCATTTCATAAAATTAATGATGGCTTAGACAATTTAGATACTCGTGACAGCAAATTCATTGGTTCTAAAGTTGCTAGTTACTACAATGCTACTCAAACAGTTTTCACCATCAATAGAGATGGAAAATTCTTCGAAGAACATACTGAAACAAACACCTATGAAATGAAATTACAATCTGATTTCAACAATAAGGTCATTACTGTAGAAACCGAAAAAGTAGAAGAACTTACAGACAAAACTTTAAAGGCTTTTTCCTATTCTGAACGCGATGAAGAAACAGCAAAAATGCGTTTCCAAAAAGCCACTTATGGCAATGTCGAATATTATGTGTGCGCACACGAAGATACAAAAGTCGCTGAGCTCTATGGTTCAATCAATAATCCAGGCGTTTTAGCGGAAATGCATGACTACTACACAAAAGGTCACATCAACTATGAAATGGGTATTAATTTAATCACCGAATACCTCGAATATGTTGATAATGTTAGTGAAGAAACGTTTGCTAATTTCAAATTCTTTGATAATGACAACATCTCCACAATGACATATGCTTGGGAAAGTGATGAAATGGATGTTAATACATCTGGAGAAAATCCTGTAACTTACGCAAAGAAAACAGAATCAAGTTCTGAAAAATTCCAATTCACATTTAATAATGGTAATTTCAAAGCAGTTTTCTATGCCGAAAACACCGTGAATTTTAAATATCTTATGGACAAATATGGCTATTTCGAAGGTGATGAAGTCGTACAAAAAGATTTCTACGTTTGGGAAATCGAACTCGATGACACTAACAAATCATTAGAAGCTCTGGATTTAACAGGCTATATCTTTAGAGATTAATGGATAAGGAGAATTGCAAAATGAAAAACTATAAATTAATTCCTTTATTAGCGGTTACCGCATTCCTTGCTGGCTGTAATGTTAATAACGCCAAAGCAAAAGCTCCAAGCTTTGCCAAAATGGGTAAAGAAGTCGAATTCGCTGAATTCGTAGAAGAATATAAACCAGATTTATTAGGCGCTTGGGCAGACCATGAAAATCAACACACTCCATCCTATGTGATGAAAGTTAGTAAAGTCAGTGAAACGGATGTTAATGTCCGCTCTGGCAAAAAAACTACTGACTCTATGAAGTCTTTAGAAAAGGATGTATTCACAGTTAAAGCTGACATGAATAACAGCTTGTTCTCTTACCAAGGTACATTAGTTAGATCTAGAGAAATGTTTCAATCTGGTTATAAAACTACTGCAACAGAAAATGACAAGATTGATACAATGACACAAATCTCTGACATCACACTTCCTGGTAGTGAAGAAGCAGTTACATATGTTGTTGGTGTCGATAATGAAGTAAAGATTTATAATGCACAAACTAATGTTTCTAATTTAGAA
Organism: Caryophanales bacterium; assembly: GCA_016290145.1. Lineage (GTDB taxonomy): Bacteria > Bacillota_I > Bacilli_A > RFN20 > CAG-826 > RUG13091. The sequence goes on along the minus strand of JAEESX010000010.1, from coordinate 13,092 downwards.
CCTGCAGAAAGAAAAGCCGTAATGGAAAATGGTGCTTATACTCTTGTTAAAGAGAACGCATTGCCAAAATCTATTGATGAATTACTTGTAGAATATCCAAACTACCCTGTTGAACAAAAAGAATGTTACAAGTTCTACGTTAATGGCAAAATCTTCACAGTTACATATGAAATTGAGGCTTCACGAGCCGAAGTTGATTCAAATACAGGCAATGTGAATATGCTCTTAAATTCTGTTGCTACATCCAAAATGCAATTAGATGCCTCTAAAGGCGAATCTTTCAAATTCAAAGTTTCACAAGAAATGAATATGGGATACAAAGTCTATTCAGATTTCATAGAAGATGGCACTGCAAGATTTAAAGGCGATGAAGGCGAAGGATATCAAAAACAATTCTTAACCGCTGAAGTTAAAGTTCAAGATGTCAATCTAAAAGCGGTTGATCTTGCCAACTACAGATTTAACTACAACATGATGTAATTCACATCTAATATAAAAGAAAGGAGCCGTTCGGTTCCTTTTTTCTTGATTTTATCGACTAAAAATAACCATTTGATATAATAAAGATATAAATTAATTCCTAAAGAAAGGAGAGTCCTATATGAAAAACTACAAAGTGTTTTCATTATTAGCCACAACGGTATTATTAACGGCATGTCCAGGAAAACCACATCTTAAAGTTTATGAACCAAAGTTTGCTGAAATGGGTTCTGAAATTACTGTAGAACAATTCAAAACTGAATTTAGTGCTGCATTTGATGGATTAACTATAGCGACTGATTTTGAAACCAACCCTTGGGGCAATATGCGCATGTCTAATGTTGTTAGTTCTAAGAACGAATGTGAGTACAAATATGGTTCTGTAAAAGGCTACGATAAGTCAGTTGTGAAAAATAAAGAATCCGCTGAATTTGACGCTGAAACAAAAGTTGGTTTATACAAATCTGATTTAAGAAGTTTTGATAACACCAAAGATAAAAATGGTACAAAGATTGAAAATGAACAATGGAAAGACAATTTGTACTATATCGAAAAAGTCAGAATGGCCGGTAAAGACTATATGGCTAGTGTTTATCCAAAAGAAAAACTTATTAGAACTACTGAAGATAGTGACATTGATGAAACGTTTACCGAAACTCTAATGTTTAATTATGCTACCTATCGGCATGCGTCATTGATTCTAGGATTTTTATCACTCAAGGTATTCCCAAACAGATTAGCGAGTCTAAGTGAGGAAGAACTTGCTAATTATAATTTTTACAAAAATGGAAACACCTATACCTGGTTGTTCAATTTAACAGAAGAAAGTGATACAGGTGCAGTTAAAGAAAAAACTATTAGAACCGCAAAACAACAAATTAGATTTGATGGTGACAGTTATGAATATGCAAGTTCTACAGTATTTGACTGTGATCGTGAATATTTAGAATCCGTATCAAATAGCAACGATGATGTCCGTAGAAAAGGTGACTATGATAAGTTGGTTAAAAAAGAGTATTTCGAAACCAAATACGATGGTTCACCTGAAAATGTTCATTTAGAAGCCGTCAGTTACGAAGGTTTCGAAGCAGAAGTAGAAATACTTTATACCTAGAAAATATTCTCGGGGTAAGAGAGGAGCCGAATCGGTTCCTCTTTTTTTCAAATTTTTGACATACAATCTATAAACCTACAAAATAGAATATATAAATTTATTTATACATATCCTTGTTTACTAAGAAAAGTGGCGTTTACGTATCAAAAACGCGCTTTTTCTTTTATTTTTTCTTTGATTTGTATACTCACAAGCGTATATTTGAAAACATATTTACCCTCAAAACGGAAAGGAAGTGGTTTTATGAATAGGAATAAAACTGCAGGAGTGCTTGTGGGTACTGGGTTGTTGTTATTGACAATAGCCGCATCTACATTCGCATTCAACAACAATACTAACCCTATTAAATCAGTCGCAAGTGATTACTCCTTAACACTTGATAATGACAACGGAATTAGTGGTAGTAATGTCACATTTAATCAAAACGTCTCCACAGACAGTGGAAACTACCAAGTAGCATTTGCGTATAACAAATGTTCTTCTCTTAATAATGGTCACGCGACCATTTTAGCGGGTGGTTCAATTAAGAACGCTGATCATATCCTTTCCATTTCTTCTATTAACGCAACATTCTCCACAAGTGGTGTCTTAAAGTTCAGAACTTCCTATGACGGCACAAACTGGGGTTCATATTCTACATTAACAAGTGGTATTGCATATTCATTCTCCAGCAATCCATACTACGTTGAACTCGCCACTGATGGCGCCAGCGCAGTTAACTTAACAAGAATGGTTTTCTCATACTCTTGTGAAGTTAATCCAAACGCTCAGGGCTTACCAAGTGAAGAAAATGGCTTCACTATTAGTGACGCAAAACAAGAATCTTATAACATTAATGATATCTTTGATGAAGATAACGCACTCGAAGTCAGAGCGACATACACAGATGGTAGCAATTACTTATTAGCAAGTAACCAATACACATATTCAGTGAAGAATTCTAACGGTACAGTTATCAATACTGCTCAAGCATTCGCAACTGAAGGAACCTATATCTTAACAGTTAGCTATAAGTCTTATGCTCCGCAACAACTCGAATTAACCGTTTCTCCAATTCACGTTATTGATATCACATTAAATACTGACTTAATTAGATTAAGAGTGGGTGAAACTGCTCAATTAACAGTTTCTATTAACCCAATTGATGCGACGAACCAAGCCATCAACTGGACAAGTAGTAATACATCCATCTTAACAGTGTCCGCGACAGGTTTAGTTACTGCTAAAGCAGTTGGCCAAGCTTCTGTTACAGCATCTTCTGTTGATGGTAACCATACCGCAACATGTGACTTCTATGTGAAAGCCACAGCTGCTAACTCCACAGCCACAATTACACCTTCTTATTCTGGTGAATCTGGCTATGGCACACAATACACATCCTCATCATTCACCACAAATGGTGTTACTTTAGTCGATGGTCAATTCTCCAGCGTCTATGGTATGAGTGCAACTTCATACTTACTCTATGCTGGTGGTGGTCAATCTTACATGATCCTCTATTTCAATAGACCAATGATTATTAGAGGTATCAAAGTTAACGCTAAGTATTATAGTAGAAGTTCATCTCTCCAATACATCACTGATACAAATACAACAGGTGCAACTTTAAATATCGCTGCAAGAAATAATACAGATTATAACTTCAGCGGTTTAACAAATAACACAACCGCATCTAACGCGCTCGCATTTATCGTTTCCGGTAATTATGGCGTGTACATTAATAAAATAACCTTAACTTTATATGACTCAGAAGCTAGATTCCCAACACAAATCTACTTAAACAACACAGATTGTAGCTTAGGTTATACAAAACAATTAGAACCAACATTCAATCCTACCGACTCCGATATGACAGCGGTCACATGGACAAGTAGTGATACTAGTGTTGCCACAGTTAACGCTAACGGCTTAGTCTATGGTAACTCTGTTGGTACCGCCACAATCACTGCCTCATTAGTTAATGAATACGGCAGAACAATCAGTGGTTCATGTGAAGTTAACGTCCATACAGTTTCTGCTACAGGCGTTGCAATTTATGCCGCTAATACACAACTCTATCTCGGTCAAACTACACAATTACATCAAATCTTCACACCAAGTGATACAACTAACCAAAACGTTACATGGTCTTCAAACAACAACAGTGTTGCTTCAGTCGATGCTACAACAGGTGTTGTTACCGCTAACCGTGCAGGCACTGCTGTAATTACAGTTACATCAGTTGATGGTGGCTTCACCAATACAGTGACAATTACAGTCTTGAACCAACAATTAGATGATTACACAATCTTGCTCTATATGTGTGGTTCTGACTTAGAAAGTGACAGTGCAACCACATCTCAAGGTGGACAAGCTACAAGAGATATTACCGAAATTTTATCCGTCTCTTGCCCAAGCAATGTGAACTTTGCTATTCAAACTGGTGGTTCTACAAAATGGTCCACTAAGTACAGCATTAGTGCAACTAAAATTGGTAGATACCATGTTAATAACAAGTCATTAGCAACAGATGCTCAATTAGATCAAGCTAACATGGGCGACTATGCAACATTCAGAGACTTCTTAGATTGGGGTATGACAACATATCCAGCGAAGAAGTATGGCGTCATCATGTGGGACCACGGCGGAGCTATGGAAGGCTGCTGCCAAGACGATAACTACGATGGTGATACATTACTCAATAGTGAAGTTATTAACGGTGTTTATGATGCTAGATTACTCGCTGGCGTTAGTGAAAAACTTGAATTCATCGCTTACGACGTTTGCTTAATGCAAGTTCAAGATATCGCTGACTTCAATAGTTACAACTTCAACTACATGATTGCCTCTCAAGAATCTGAAGGTGGTACAGGTTATGATTATGATCAATGGTTACCAACCTTATATAACAATGCCGCTTCTGTTAATACAGTTACATTATTAACAAAGATTGCTGATACATTTATCGCTGAACAAGGTACAAGTAGTGATCAAACTCAATCAGTTTTAGACTTGAGCAAGATGCCTACATACCGTCAAGCTTTCGAAGCATTAGCAACAAAACTCAGAACTGTTATTACAAGCGACCTTGCCTGGTCCACATTTGCATCACTTGTTGATCAATGTCACAAATATGGTGCTTATAACTACCAAGGCACAGATTATTACTTATTCGATGTGTTCGACATCTCTGAATTCATTACAAAAATGCAAGCCTCCTCAACTTATTCATCTTGCAGTAGTGAATTAAGTGCATTAAGAACTGCATTCAATAACTTAGTTGTCTATGAAAGACACGGTAGTGGAACTTCTGCTGGCGGCTTATCAATGTTCTGCCCAATCAGTGGTTACGCTACACATTACTACTATGATGCTTACGAAACCAATTTCACAAACTGGAGACTCCTTTGTGAACAATATGGTGACTGGTATCAATAGTTCAAACTAATTAGGGACAGGGAAACCTGTTCCTTTTTATATGAAAATAGACGTTTTCAGCCATTTTTATAGTATAAGCGGTTAATTGCTCGTCATTTTGCTATAACGCCTTTTACAGGCATTAAAAAAGAACAGGATTATTGCTCTTGTTCCTGTTCTTGTTGTTCAGTTATTTCTTTTCTATTCTTCCGTTCAAGTCTTATTAACATATATGAGCCTACTGCACATGCGCCTAAGACTATGAAACCAATTAACATTTCTAACCACATTGGTAAGACTGGATTAATAACTTCGATTGTTGGCTGTCCCGCCCAATGGAGGTAATAGGAATAGATTTGATAGTTGAAGAATAAGACAACGATTGATCCAGCGATGAATCCGATAATGGTGAAGAATGTATTATCTCTGAATTTCTTTAATAGGAGTGTCATTACTTTACTAACAAGTACCACACCGATTAGACATCCAAGTCCGAAACATCCGATGACACCGAGTAATGGTCCAACCATTGACCAATCTCCGTGTACACACATGGAACCCCATCCTTTAACGGAGTCCACAAGTGGACGATAGAATCCAATGACGAGAAGAATTAAAGAACCGGATAATCCTGGAACAGTTAAGGCAACCGCTGCGAGGACACCAACTGGCACTAATATTAAGTATAACCACCAATTCTTATTAATATTCTCGAACAAACCACCGATATTCATCTTATCGCCAAAGGCCACTGATAAGACACCTAATGCGATAACAAATAATGCCCCTGTAATAATTAACGCTATTTGGAGATTGTTTGGTTTAATACCTTTTACCTTCTCAGTAATGCTTGGGAATGAACCAATTAAGAATCCTGCGAATATACATATGAGAACGAACATCAAATGTTCAAATGCTAGTGAAAAGAGATAAATACAAGGTATAACCGCTAGTACAACACCCAATAATATTGGAATGAGCACTAAGATTGAATATCCAAACTTCTTTCTAAAGTTATTTACCGCTCCAATGATATCTTCATACACTCTAAAGATAACTGCGATAGCGGCACCAGATACTCCTGGAATAGCAGCACCAACACCGATACCCATACCTGCTAATAAACGCTTCAAAAACTTCATACGTTATTAAATATAACATAAAAAAGTGTATAATACGTGGAGAGCGTATGAAATTAATTGTCGGCTTAGGAAATCCAGGAAAGAAATATGAGCACACCCGTCACAATATGGGTTTTGATGCCATAGATCTATTATCTGACTTATCACAAATTGATGTTGATAAGGAGGTTTTTCATGGCTTGATGGGTAGAGGCAATGTCTTTGACGAAGATATTATGCTTTTCAAACCAACAACATTTATGAATCTTTCTGGTACAGCGGTTAGAGAAGTCGTTAATTATTTCAAAGTACCATTAGAAGATGTAATTATCATCTTTGATGATATGGCGCTTGCACCCGGCAAAATTAGATTAAGACCTGACGGATCTAGTGGTGGACACAAAGGAATGCAAAACATTATCGATAACTTAGGTACCGATAAAATCAAACGCATTCGTATCGGTATTGGTGAACCAGAAGAACACGATAATATCGATTATGTTTTGTCTAAGCCAATTAAAGAAGAAAGAGAACTAATCGATGAAGCCATCAAAAATGCAATCGAAGCAGTAAAGGAGATCTTGAAGTCCGATAATTTTGAACGGGCGATGAACAAATTCAACTAAGGAGGTTATCTTGAACCTATTTGAAAAGTTGAAAACCGATATGTCTACCCCCTCCCTCTTGAAGAAAAAGGGACTTTTTGTCGTAGATGACTCTATTGGAATCTCCTTATTAACCGCATTGAATTATTACGAAAATAAAGGCAGTTATTTACTCGTAACTAGCAACTTATACAAAGCTCAAAATATCTATTCAAAACTATGTTCTTTTGTTCCGGAAAAAGATGTTTTATTGTTCCCTGCTGATGAACTTATTCGAGCGGAAACTTTAGCCCAAACAAAAGAGATGGTGGCAACCAGATTATACACACTAAATGAACTCTTAAATCATCGTGGGAAAATCGTCGTGGCAAACCTTGCTTCTGCGACAAGGTTTTTGCCAAATCCTGAGGTCTTCAAAAGCCTCACAATTGATTTTGAAGTTGGCAAGCATTACGACATTTTAGAAATCAAAAAACAACTCGTTAAAGCAGGGTATTATTTGGTCAATAAAATCGATCAATCACTACAATTTGCTAGTCGTGGTGACATCATTGATATCTTCTCTGTTAACTATGATAAACCTATCCGTATTGAGTTCTTTGATGACGAGATCGAGTCTATTAGATTTTTCGAGATTTCCACGCAAATCTCTGTTAAAAGCACGCAAATAGTCACTATTTTGCCAGCTTCTGACATAATTTTGTCTGACGACGAAATTAAAAAATGTGGCGACAAAATCCTTGATAGATTAGAAAAAGATCAAGAGCATTTAGATCTCACAACGTTCGAAAAACTTAGAGACGAGACAACAAATGATATTTCAAATATTTTGGAAGGAAATATCAATGAGAGGCTCTATAAATACTATGGTTTAATCCAAGAAAAGCACTTCTCAATTTTCGATTTTTGCCATGGGTTCACAACTATTTTTGTTGATGATAATTCGGTAAGAAATTCTTATCAAATTTTGTTCAATGAATCCTTTAATTATTTGAGTGAATTACATGAATCTGGACGCTTTATTTCTCACCTCGAAATGTATCAAAATATTGATAGTTTGAGCACTGGAAAAACAATTCAAACCTCTACATTATCCAGCTCTTCTGATGATGAGATTTTTAATGTCAAAACTGTACCATTCCAAGCGAACAAATCTGCGGACGCAATTAATATAATTCACACCTATTTAAATGAAGGATACGACATCTGTGTTTGCTTAGCTAATCATGAACAGGCTGCTTTACTCACAAAACAGTTAAATGAACTTGTTATTCCTTATGAATTAACGCATGATTTTGACTTACCTGAGAAAACTCATATTGGTATTTCTTTAACAAATCTAGAATCTGGTTTTGTTCTACCTGATAGTAAATTGGTTTTCCTTACTAGTAAGGAATTATTTAATGAAAAAGTAAGAGTGTCTCGTTATGACTCCAGATTTAAAGAAGGAACTATCTTAAAGAGTTATGAAGACCTTGAACCTGGAGACTATGTTGTCCATGAATATCAAGGTATTGGTCAATTCATTGAACTTCAAACTCTAGAAGTTGATGGTACTCATAGAGATTATTTAAAGATTGCCTATCATGGAGGCGAAATCCTTTATGTCCCATTATCTCAATTCCAATTAGTTAGAAAGTATATTGGTAAAGAAGGTTCCGCGCCTCGTTTATCTCACCTTCATACAAAAGATTGGGAGAACACTAAAAAGAAGATTAAAGAGAGAGTTAACAATCTAGCAAATCGCTTAATGAACTTATATATTGAACGTAATAAAGTGAAGGGATTTGCTTTCCAAAAGGATGATGAATTCCAGAAACAATTTGAAGATTCTTTTGAATATGAATTAACACCAGATCAAGCCACTGCATTAAAAGCAATTAAGCAAGATATGGAGTCTCCACATCCAATGGATAGACTACTTTGTGGTGATGTTGGTTTTGGTAAAACTGAACTTGCTTTTCGTGCAGCATTTAAAGCCATTTTATCTGGAAAACAAGTTGCAATTCTTTGCCCAACTACTTTATTAGCAAGACAGCATTATGAGTTAGCTTTGCAAAGATTTTTACCTTTTGATGTTAATATTGCAGTGTTTTCTAGACTTGTTCCCGAGAGAACTCAACAAGAATATTTGAAACAAGTTGCTAGTGGAAAAGCACACCTCATTATCGGTACACATCGACTCCTAAGTAAGGATATTTGTTTCAAAGATTTAGGCTTATTGGTCGTGGATGAAGAACAAAGATTTGGTGTTGAACAAAAAGAGAAAATTAAAGAATTAAAAACCAATATTGATGTGCTTTCTTTATCCGCAACACCTATTCCAAGAACACTTCAAATTTCACTACTTGGTGTTAGATCAATGTCTATCATTAATACCGCTCCAAAAGAGAGAATGCCAATACAAACTTATGTCACCCCATTTGACTTAGATGTATGTAAAGAACTCATCGAAAGAGAACTTGGAAGAAACGGACAAGTTTTCTATATGCATAACAACATCTCATCTTTATATATGAGAGCAAATAGATTAGAAAAAATGCTTCCAGGAGTATCTATTGGTGTGGCTCATGGCCAAATGAGTAGAGATGAAATAGAAGATGCGATGATTAAGTTCTATAACGGAGAAATCCAAGTTTTAGTTTGTACATCCATTGTTGAAAACGGTATTGATGTACCAAATGCGAACATGATTATCGTTGAAGATAGTGATAAATATGGTCTCTCACAGTTATATCAAATAAAAGGACGCGTTGGGCGTAGCGATCGCATTGCGTACGCGTATTTAATGTACAACAAGTTTAAACAACTTAATGAAAAAGCACAGAAACGCTTAAAAGCGCTTCAAGATTTCACGGAATTAGGTAGTGGATATAAAATAGCGCAACGAGACTTAATGATTCGTGGTGCAGGTGATATCCTCGGTCCTGAACAAGCTGGTTTTATTGATTCAATTGGCTTAGATATGTATATCAAACTTCTAAATGAAGCAGTTCAAGATAAGATGAATCCTCATGAAGAAGCGCCTATCGAAGCAAATCCAGAGATATCTTTAGATGCTTATATTCCAAAGGAATATGCTTCTGATAGTGATAAGATTGGATTATATCAAGAAATCTTAATGGCACCATCATTAGAAGATTTAGTTATTCTAAAAGAGAAAACAAAAGATATTTATGGTGACTTACCAGATGAGGTTGATAAATTATTCATTAAACGAACTATAGATTTATTAGTGAGGGAAGGACAAGTTGAGAATCTTTCTGAAGTTTATCAAAAGATCGAAATTGTTCTTGGCGATGTTTATTTAAAGATTAAAGGTATTGGAAATATATTGTTTGAAGCTATGATTCCTTACCTAAACTTCATTAAGGTAAGCTACACAAATAATAAATTTAAGATATTTGTCACCAAGAGAAAGACTTGGATTGATGATTTAGAAAAGATATTAAGAACCTTAACTAATATTGTTAAAGGAAATAAAATAAAAGAAGTTATATGAGATTAGATTTAGTTTTAAAACAAACAAGAATTATTAAAAGAAGAACCATCGCTAAAGAGGTATCTGACGCAGGTAAAATTTTGGTTAATGGCAAGGTTGGAAAACCATCAACTGAAGTCAATGATGGCGATGTTTTAGAATTGCATTTAGGTCAGAAAGTTCTAAAAGTGAAAATAACCTATATACAACAAGGAAAAAAACAAATTCCAACATTTGAAGAATTATAAAGATGTTAAATATAGATAAAAATAAAAGGTATTTATTAGCGTGTTCCTTTGGTCCTGATTCAATGGCCCTTTTTGATATGCTCGAAAAAGAACATTATTCATTTGAAGTTGCTCATGTTAATTACCATTTACGTGAAGAATCTGATGCTGAGGAAGCCGGCTTAAGAGAATATTGCAAAATCAAAGGCGTGAAGATCCATGTATTTCAAAACTTGGTTGCCTTTAAATCAAATATCGAGGCTAATTGTAGAGAGGTCAGATATGATTTCTTCTCCAAATTATATAAAGAATATAAGTTTGATGCCTTATTAGTAGCTCATAACCAAGATGACCTAATCGAGACATATTTACTGCAAAAAAAGCGTAAAAACCTCGTATTTCATTATGGATTAGCGGAATTTAACGAAATTAAAGGCATGAAAGTTGTTAGACCTTTATTATCTTTTCAGAAAAAAGAACTTTTAGACCGTTGCGACGAACTTTCCATTCCTTATGCAATCGATAAAACTAATCTTTTGACCATTTTTGAGAGAAACAAAATCAGAATTAATGTTGTTTCTAAATTGAGTGGTCAAGAAAGAAAAGACATTATCCGAGAGATTAATGGACAAAATGCCAAACTCCAAAAAACAATCAATAAACTTAACAAGATTTCTAATCACAAAAACGAACTTCTTGCATTATCAGAAATTGAATTTGCTTATTACTTAAATATCAAATTACAACAATTAGGAATTATTCAACCGATAACCTACAAACAAAGTATAGAAGTAGCGAAACTTTTGAAATCTAATAAACCAAATATTGCGCTTAATGTGGCTCATAATCAGGCTACATTTTATAAGTCTCATGACTCACTTATCATTGAAAAATATGATGATCAATTTGAACCTGTTTTGATTAATAAACCATGCATCGTTGATAACCGTTTCTTATATGCCGACTTAGTTAAAGAAGGCGAGAAGAGAAAAATCAAAATTGAAGATTATCCACTAACAATTCGCTCCTATCAAAAAGGTGATAAAGTTCAAATCTCTAATTACGAGGTCATGGTTCGTCGACTCTTCATTGACTGGAAGATGCCGATTCATTTGAGAAAGAGATGGCCTCTATTTGTTAATAAAGATAATAAGATTGTTTACATTCCTCGTTACAGAGAGGATTTCAAAATCGAGAATTCACCGAATTTTTACGTTAAAGAGTGTTTTACTTTGAAATAAAGTAATTTATCTTTATAATATTTTCACTACCAAAAAAGAGGAGGTATTTAATATGGCTGAAGAACAACAACCTGTTAGAAGACGCTTTTCGTGGAGTTACTTAATATCGTTTTTAATTATCGCCGGTATTATCATTGGCGTAATCGTTTTACTATTCAATAGAAGTGGCGCTAAAGAATTTAAACAAGCTGAATTCTTGTCACAATTAGGTCAAAACAACATTACTGAAGTTAGAGAAACACCAAAAGAAAGTACACTTGTTAACTTAGCAGGTACTTACAAATATCAAACTCAAAGCGGTAAAACCGCTTATAAGAGCTTTACATTCAATATTTCATATCATGAATTATATGAATCCGAAGAACCATGGACATATGTTGATGCTAATAAGCAACAACACTATTTAATCGATAATTCTGTTGTCGCTGATCCAGAAAACTTAGATGGTACAAAAACTATTACCTTATATGCATTTATGAGTCAAAAAGCTGCTTTAGCAGCAACTGAAGAAAAACCTTCATTTGTTTTATACAGTGCTAAAGATCCATACGTTGTTTCTTGGTGGGAACAATGGGGACCAACAATCATTATGCTTGGTGGCAGCTTATTAATTTGCTTATTCTTATTCTCAAGATTATCCGCCTCTGTTGCTGGAAGCAACAACAAGGCTTTGGAATTCAATAAATCACGTGCTAGAAGAATGACAAATTCAAAAGTTCACTTTGATGATGTTGCTGGCGCGGAAGAAGAAAAAGTTGAAATGGCTGAACTCGTTTCTTACTTAAAAGAACCAAAGAAGTTCGCCAAATTTGGCGCCAAGTTACCAAAGGGTGTCTTATTAGTAGGCCCTCCAGGATGTGGTAAAACATTATTAGCGAAAGCCGTTGCTGGTGAAGCAGGCGTTCCATTCTATTACATTTCTGGTTCCGACTTTGTCGAAATGTTCGTTGGTGTTGGTGCTGGTCGTGTTAGAGACATGTTCAAAATTGCGAAAGAAAATGCACCATGTCTAGTTTTCATCGATGAAATCGATGCAGTCGGTCGTCAAAGAGGTGCTGGCTTAGGTGGTGGCAACGATGAACGCGAACAAACACTTAACCAATTACTCGTTGAAATGGATGGCTTCTCTGATAACTCTGGTATTATCGTTATCGCCGCTACAAACCGTGATGACGTTCTTGATCCAGCCTTATTAAGAGCAGGTCGTTTCGATAGAAAGATTACAGTTTCTATGCCTGACAAAGCAGGTCGTGAAGCTATCTTCAAAGTCCACGCACGCAATAAGAAAGTCGATCCAAATGTTGATTATGCACAACTTGCAAAACGTACAGTCGGTTTCTCAGGTGCTGATATTGAAAATATCATGAACGAAGCAGCGATTTTAGCCGTTCGTAGAAACAAAGACCTTATTGGCCTAGATGAAATTG
>JAEESX010000032.1 GCA_016290145.1 Caryophanales bacterium | reverse complement strand
ATCGGTCGTGGCATAAATTGCTTTTCTTGCTTTTTCTTTACCAACTTGTCTTTCGAGCAATTCTTTTAGAAGTCTAAAGGAAATACTTGTTTCAGTGGTGGTGCCACTCTTAGAGATAACATTAATTGCGAAGTTCTTGCCTTCTAAGTATTTCAAGACTTGGCTAACATAGTTAGGAGAGAATGTTTGACCCATGAAAATGATTTCAAGTTTGTCATCGCTCTTTAAACCATTAAGTGCTTCTAAGGCACATCTTGCACCGAGATAAGATCCACCGATACCGCAGACCACTAAGATATCAAAATGATCTCTCACGTATTTGGCGTCTTCTAAAATTCTTTTGACTTCTTCTTTATCGTAATTAACTGGCCAATCGACCCAGCCTAAGAAATCATTGCCTGGACCGGTCTTTTCATCGATCATCTTATTAATTCTTTCAACATCTTTTTGATAGGATTCAATCACCTTTTCGCTCATTTGATTGTTGAGTTGTAATTTAATCATTTTTCTTTCTCCTTAGCTTCCGCGAGAGTGGTGGCAATCCATTCAGGGAGTTTATCCGCCAATGGTTTAAAATCGTCATCACTAGATTCGGGAGCTCTTCTTACATTGTTATTATGTGTGGAATACGCTTCTTCAGCAGGAACTTTCTTATAAGAAACTCTTAAAAATCCATTGTTCTCATCAATAGAAACAATCATGACTTTTAATTGGTCACCTTTAGTTCCAAATTTCTCGATATCACGAATAAAGGAATCGGAAATTTCGGAGATATGTAAAAGACCAGATACGCCATCTTCAAATTCCATGAATAAAGCGTATGGTTTCACATTAGTGACTGTTCCAATAACAAGTTGTCCAACTTCGTATTTCATCAAAAATTATCTTATCACTAAGCATTAAAAAAAGGTAGTCACCGCTACCTTTATTTATTTGCTAATGCTTTTTCGCGTTTGCTCATCTCGTATTCCATTGCGACCTTATCAATGATAAGTCTCACAACTTTTTCGAGATCGCTACCTGCTGAATAATCAGCGCGGCACATGAAGTTACAACGACCATCTGTATATAAGTCTCTGACTTTGTCACTATCTTTTTCTGGATAGATAGCGATAGATGTACCTTCGTTGTGTTTGACTAATGTCATACATGCGACATCGGTCATTCCATCACCCATATAAATGATGTTTCTGTATGGGATTCTTCTTTCAGGAGTCTTTTCGTTAACTGCGTTATCGTTTTTCACGTCGACAACACCTTTAGAAATTCTAAAGAAGAATTGTGTTTTTTGTGTGTAGTTAATCGCGAGCTTTGGCCAAACTGGATGTCCGTTTTCATCGTAGTGATATTCACATCCCCAAGCTTTTGTGAAGTTTTGATAGATGCTACATCCTTCAACGATTTCCATTGTGCCGGAACTAACTAAGTAGTGTTCAACCTTAACACCTTTTAATTCACCGTATTCATTGATTCTCTTAAACCATGTGGAGACACCTGGATAGAATTTAATGTTCTTGCCGCATTCTCTTAAGAAATCACGGGTTAATTCAATACCAGCTTCTTTGGCTTTTAGAATCATCATATACATATATGAAAGAATTCTTTCAACGCCTGTCTTTTCTGTGAATTCAGTGGTTGCTCCCCAGAATTCCGCTGGTGTCATTCCCACTGCAGGAATGAAATCATAGTTTTGCATATCAGTAGTGGACAGCGTTTTATCGAAGTCATACATAATGCCAATAATAGGTTTTGCCATATAAATACCTCGGTGAAAATAATATCACAAGTCGATATTATTAGCAAATTATCGGATAAACTACAAACAAATACTTGTTTTTTTCTTCCGCCTCATTATGATATTATAAGCGTCTCAAAAAGGAGGGATGGACATGCCAGATTTACCACAATGGTTAATAATCGTTCTCATAGTCGTAGGAAGCCTTATCGCTATCTGGATTCTTTTATTAATCGTAAATCTCATTTTCTTTGGTTTCTTCAATTCTGTATTCAAGAAACACAAAAAAGCCATGACCGTTATCCTCTATTCTAAACTTGAGAATATGGAGAAACTATTCGCCATATTAAAGCAATCCGGAATTAAGATTGACGGAAGACTTACAAAAATGCTCTCCGAGATCAACGTCGAAGACTTCCAAGAACCAAATATGGATAAGTTCGAAAAGAGCAAGAACACATTATCCTACCTAAAGGATGAAATTATGTTTATCGCTAATCAAAATCCTGATCTTAATACCAATCCGGATTTTGTCCAAGCGAAAAACAACGTTTTGGAAAGCGATGCGATATATAGAAGCAACGTCGTTATGTATAACGCAGACGTCCTCGGATATAACTACTGGATCCGTTTCCTTCCATGTCGATTCGTCTTCAAAATGTTCAGAGTTAAGAAAAAACAAATCATCTCCTAAGTATTATGCTTGCGAGATGATTTTTATTTAACTAAACTAATTGCGTTATCGAAAAATTATTTTTAGCAAAAGGAGGCTAATTATGAAAAAAGAACTCGATATGAAATTTGAGGATTTTCCTCTTAATGTACCAAGTGAAAAAAGAATCGTTAAAAAACTCGAATCTTTAATCCAAGAACTTGAAGAATGTGGTAGTGCATTAACTGCTTCTATCGCTATCCGTCACTGGAACAAATACATGACACAACTTCAAACCGATCAATCTATCATCTATGTCCGTTATAGTTGTGATACAAAAAATCCTGTCTATAAGAGAGCACAAGAACGCGTTGATGAATTATCACCAATCGTTAGTAACTATGCAAACAAATTCTCTAAGATTCTTGCTAAAGCAAAATACAGAAAAGACTTAGAAAAGAAATTTGGTAAATACTACTTCCAAATGATCGATGCTTCTTTAAAAGCATTTGATGAAAAGATCATTCCTGAATTAATCCAAGAAAACAAATTAGTCAGTGAATACGATGCCTTATTAGGTGGTGCGGAAGTGGAATTCCGTGGCCAAACATTAAATCTCACACAACTTGGTAAATACACACAAGATGTTGATAGAGATACAAGAAGAGAAGCCGCTCAAGCGATGGATAAATGGGTTGGTGAACACGAAGAACAATTCGCTAGAATCTATAGTGATTTAGTCACCGTTAGAGACACTATGGCGAAGAAACTCGGTTATAAGAACTTCGTTGAACTTGGCTATTTAAGATTAGGTAGACTTGATTACAACGCAAAAGATGTTAAAGCCTATAGAGAACAAATCGCTAAAACAGTGGTGCCAGTTTGTGATAAGTTATACAAGAAACAAATGAAAGAACTCGGCATTAAAAACCCACAATACTACGACTACAATTTGAAATTCAAATCTGGTAATCCTATGCCTGCGGGTGATGCGAAATATTTAGTGGAATGCGCACACGAAATGTATAGTGACTTAGGTCCAGAATCCAAGGAATTCTTTGAATTCATGATGGAACATAACTTAATGGACTTAGAAGCCAGAAAAGGCAAGGCTCCTGGTGGATATTGCACACAATTCCCACTTTATAAAGCGCCATTCATCTTCTCTAACTTCAATGGCACTGATGCAGACGTTAACGTCTTATGCCATGAAGGTGGACATGCTTTGCAAGCATACTTATCATTTGCCATTAAGATTCCTGAATATCAAAACCCAACATTAGAAGCCTGTGAAATTCACTCCATGAGTATGGAATTCTTCGCTTGGCCATATGCCGAAAAATTCTTCGGTAAAGATGCTGAAAAGTATAAGTACTTACACTTATCTGATGCGATTGAATTCTTACCATATGGTATTACCGTTGATGAATTCCAACACTGGGTTTATGAACACCCAACCGCAACTCATGAAGAAAGATGTGCGTTCTGGAAATCTCTTGAACAAAAATACACACCTCACAAGAAGTTTGATGATACACCAACATACGCAAAAGGTACTGTTTGGTTAAGACAATCTCATATCTTCACAGTTCCATTCTATTATATTGATTACACACTCGCGCAAGTGTGTGCGTTCCAATTCTTCGTGGAAATGAGAAAGAACCACGCAAAGACATGGAAGAAATATATCAAACTTTGTAAGTTTGGTGGACAAGCCGCATTCGTCGGATTACTCGAACACAATCACTTACGTAATCCATTCATCGATGGCAATGTCGAAAAAGTCATTAAGCCATTAGTGAAGATCTTAAAAGAATTCGACACAAGCAAATTCTAAGTAAAATAAAAACCTCGCAAGTTCGCGAGGTTTTCTTTTTGTCTAATTATTAATTAGTTACTTCCGTTGACATCAAAGATGATGCTAACGCCACCGGCAAGTGCGGATAAGGAACCTAAGGATCCACCAGCAATCATTGCCCAACCAACGATACATTCTTTGAATGGACCATTGTTTTCTGCGAAGTTCTTACGGATTAAGAAGATTAAGATGACGCCGACGATGGCACAGACAACTGCTAAGCCTGTAACAACCGCGGATAACATATCGTGTTCTTTAAAGTAAGGAACTAATGCGACGACTAATAAGATAACCGCTGCAACACCTAATAAGATGTAACCTGCTAAACCGGATGAGACACCAGTGAAGCTCACGCCATATTTGGAATCGCCACCGACTAATGCTTGAATAGCTAAGCTTTCAACGTGATATGGTGGGTGGTTCCATGTAGCTGTCACTTGTGTAAAGAACATCATGATTACACCGATAACGGCCAATGCTGCGGATACAAGTTTTAAATATTTTTTCATAATATATTTACCTCGAATTCGTGGATTTCTACTAAATTATTAAACCCCATTACGCATACATAAGCAATTATTTTAATAAAAAAAGTCACCTTTTAGATGACTTTTCAAGCACTTTTGGTGCGCGAGATGAGAATCGAACTCACACTGGGATACCAATACGCCCCTCAAACGTACGCGTCTACCAATTCCGCCACTCGCGCAATTTTGCTCGCTTGTCTATTCTATTAAATTGATTTTCAAAATACAAGAGTATTTAGGGAATAATTATTCGATAGGGACAGCGGTATATTGAGCAATGTAAGTAGCATCACCTGTACAGGTAACAATTTCTGGTGACCATCCACTAAATGTATAAGTGTTTGTCTCATCAGCAACGTGTGTTGGATTTATTCCGTCATATACAGGAGTGGAACCATAAGCAACACTGCTAATCTTTAATGTTTTATTATCCCAATTCTTCCAGGTGATTAAGTAATATCTGGTGTATTCATCATATGTTGCGGTGAATACTGTGTCGCCAGTAATTCTTTCAACCGCTGGTTGCCATGAATTGAAATAATAGGACTTGTCAACTGTACTTGGTTTATATGGTGTATCTAAGCCGTAATATGGCTCAGTTCCATAAGGAACATGCTCTTGTGTTAAGAGAATCTCGCCATCATAGTTTTTCCAAGTAACTGTGTACTCATTTGTTGTGGCACTATAAGTGGCCATATATGTGACGTCTCTTTCAACAGGTGTGATAACAGGAGACCATGATGCGAATGTATATGTATATTGGTCAGTTGATTCTCTAGTTGGAATTTCACCATCATATGATGGTGTTGCGCCTCTAGGAACATTTGTATCAACTTCTAATACAGTTCCGTTATAGTCTGTCCAAGTCACAGTAAAATACTGATCATGAATGATTGGTTTATTGCCTCCACTTGGATTTCCTTGGCAGCCTAAAGTAAGGAGACTAATAGGGATAAGAAGAAATAACTTTTTATTCATATTATTTAACCTAGGCTAGTGAAGCAAACACAGAACCAAAAATTCCGTTTGCGAGCATAGCAATTAATAAGAACACAACTAAACTAACAACGTCGACAATTGTTGTTAAGATTGGTTGAGCGATAATTGCTGGATCTTTCTTAATTGCTGCAACTCCTAAAGGAAGCATAACAGCAACACATTTTGCAAGGAATGAACCGATAAATAAGGTGACCGCAACAATGCCTGACACTAATAGTGTTTGACCAGCAAATTGAGCAGTCCAACATTGTCCGTTCCAGATAGTTGGAGCACCGTTTGTCATTGTGACAATACCAGTATATTGTTCGATGGTAAACCAAAGGAAACCGAATGCTGCGATACAAGATGAAACCATAACTGCGGTAAGGGCTTCTTTACCGATAATTTTCCAGAAATCTCTTGGTGAAAACTCTTTTGTTCCTAACCCACGAATCATTAAAGCAATCGTTTGACCACCGGTGTTGCCACCTGTATCCATTAATGTAGGAACAAAGCAAATTAAGATTGGAATAATTTCAAAGACATGGGATTTCTCGATTTTATCGAGCGCCATAGTGGTGAATGTTCCTAAAACAATAAGAACAATAATCCATGGGATACATTTAAGCGCCATACGCCATGCAGGTGTATCTAAATAAGAATCTTCTAAAGGAGCAACGTGGCTTAAAGCAGCAACGTCTTCGTTAGCTTCTTCAACGATAATATCGACGACGTCATCGATGGTGATGATACCGACAATCTTGTCTTCTTTATTTAACACCGCCATTGCGGTAAGGTCGTAACGTTTGAACATGTTTGCGACATCTTCTTGGTCGTCGTTAACGTGGCAAGCCACGAAGTCACGATCCATGATGTCTTCTAATGTCTCTTCATCTTTTGCAAAGATTAAATCATCTAAGTTCACAGTACCGACAAAGTTTCTTTTCGCATCTCTAACGAATATGGTGTAGATGGTTTCGGCATCTTTACCTTTTTCTCTAATTTGATTCATTGCATCTTTGACTGTGGTGGTGTTCTTCATTTCGAGGAACTCAGTGGTCATAATGCTACCTGCGGTATTGTCTTTATATAGTAATAATTGGTTAATGTCTTTTCTTAAATCAGTTGGAGCAACACGTAAAACACGTGAAACAACGTTCGCTGGTAATTCTTGCAAGGTATCGACGATATCGTCGGTATAGCTTTCTTCGAGAAGTTTGATTAAGTCTTTATCAGAGAAAGCGTTAATAATCTTTTCTTGAGTATCTGAAGATAACTCAGCGAATAATTCGCCAGTGTATTCGGATGGGATGACTCTAAATGGGTAGATTAAAAATGAGACATCTTCAATGTCTTCCATAGCTTCTGCGATATCAATTGTTGGGACTGTCTCAAAGAGTTCCCTTAAGACATTTGCCTTCTTATTTTTAATCGCATTGATAATTAAGTCTTTAACTTGAATTTCTGCCATTTTTTGTCCTCTTCATAATTTTTGTCTAAAATAACCCTTAATTTCAAT
>JAEESX010000031.1 GCA_016290145.1 Caryophanales bacterium | reverse complement strand
CACTTGTACTCTTGTTCTTTTCCATTGGTTTGAGATATAAGTGTTCCGCTTTATCTTCGGAGTTATGTAAAACAACACTTGTTTCAAACTTTCTTCTCTTTAAGATTTCCACCATGTGTTTCTTGGTCACTAATGGACAGGCTTTACATGGAACATCGCTGCCGTATAAGGCTTTATGGCACTTTTCACCAATTTGAGCATTTGGACAAATGCTATGTAATGCTGCAGAAACAAAGAATAATGAATAATCGTCTGGGTTAACAGAATAGAGAATATCATTATTGAGTTTTAAGATTTCTTGGAATCTCTTCGCATTGATATTAGCGATATGTTGATCATCGATTGATTTGATGTAGTTGCCAATCTTGTTGGAGATGTTGATTAAACCTTGTTTGACGGAGCAGTCATATTCAAGGTCTTTGTCATTATTTAGATAGTAGATGATAGAAACCGCATCGCCATCTTTCATAACGATATAGAACAAACCAGATTTGATTTCATGGCTATCAATAAATGACGCTAAGGAGTCGTTAAGGTGTTGTCTATTTGAGAAGTAATAGGATTGGTCACTATCTTTAACTTCTAATAACTTAGAGACAAATTTACTACTCACTGGTTTATCAATGAGGACTAAATGTTTGTCTTCTGGAGAATAAGAATATTCACATAAGAATTGTTTTTTAACTTTGTTGAGTTTTGCATAACCAACAGATGTGAATGAGAAGTAATTACAAATATCATTTAATGCACGATTGATTTCTTTTTGACCATCGACATCATCAATATCAAGTAAGTCTAATCTTTCACTAATCTTTGCTAACTCATTAACATTGAGGTTTTCAAATAATGGGGAATTATTCGCTTTGTTTTCTTTAGATGGTAAGAAGACGTTAATTGTCTTATCACTTCTCTTCGCGATATTTAAATCGTTCGCCATATTCTCAGGTGCGGAGTATGGATAGATAACAATTGCTACTTTTGGAGCGACAATCTTTCTGCCTTCGCTTGTTCTCTTAATAATAGAGATGTGACGGAATAAGGCTTCGATTTCTTCTTCGATTTGGCTAACGCTATCGAAAACCGGGATATAAATAATAAAGCCGTTCTTTTTCTTATTCTTTGAAATCAATAAGTTCTTATATTGAAGGCCTTGTTTGATTTTGCCTAATATTCTTTGTTCATCAGCTTCGTTAATTTCTTCACCGTCAAGTTCATAATAGATTTCGCATAATGCATTTCTAAATGATTTGGTGACAATGATTAAATCAACGATATTATTCATCAATGAATCATAACTAACGATAGTTTTTTCTTCATCGAAGTATTCTAATGGAATGTTCTCGATGTCGCCCTCTTTAGAAGTGATGACCTTACCTTTATATTGATCATTAATGTCGTTAAAGATTTCATTCATTTCTTGGAATTCTTTAACATCGTTATTTTCAATTTCACTAACTTCGAGTTTTCTGTTTTTGATTGCTTCTAAGTTTTCCATACTTCCCTTATAGAGGGTGTCATAGAAGAGTTTGTATTGTCTTTCAGAGAAGACAATGAATAAGACAAACATCGCAACGAGTGATAAGAATAAAAGGGAGCCACCAACGATTTCTAAGATGAGTTGGAGCTTGCCTTCTAATAGGATAAAGGCCACACCAAAGGTTGCTACTGATAAAATCATCACGATAAAGACGATGAGTAATGCTAAGTAGCTCTTTGATATAACGTTTCTTAATGAGGATTGTTGTTTTTGTTTCATAGTATTATCCTCTCAAAACATCGTTACGACTGATTTCACCAATACAGACGGTAACGGCTTTTCCTATAACTGCGTATTCTTCAAGAATTTGCATATATGAATCAATGGATGTCTTTTCTCCCGCTTGTCCTTCGATGACTTTAACAGAGATAAATGGAATATCAAATAAATGGGATGCTAAGGCAACACCTGTGGTAACACCATCAATGACAGTGTTCTTATTTCTATTTGCGATACTATCTTCCATTGATAATTCTTCAATGAGTTGTTGATCTTTTCTATAGTAGGAAGAATTCATAAATGTGCAGAGTGTGAAGTTATTCGCACCAACACTGTTTAATGCATTCTCCATATTCTTGATGAGTTCTTTATGTGCATAGAATAATTGAGGATATCCTGGGATTTGACCAAGTTCAGTACCTTTAATCATTTTGATTTGATCAACATCACCAAATGTCGCCATTTCACTAATTGCGATATCGCCCACTTTTAAGGCTTTGTTTTGAGCGAAACATGTGCCAACGCAAAATACCATTAAGACAAAGTATTTCTCAATGATATGAGTTAAAATTGCGCTGCTAACGTAGGATGTATAAACATCTTGGAGCACCATAACATTTTGATTGAGGATGGTTCCGATATAAGCACGATACTTGTTAAGAATAATTTCTTCTTTAGCGTCTTTTAATGCGCTTTGGAAATAGATGACATCATCATGATTGCTGCCAACGATTAAAATCATACTATTCAGCCTCCTCTTTCTTTTCAAATGGGTTATTGTTCAAGAAGTCTTGATAATCTCTAATTGGTAATGGTTTGGAATAGAAGAAACCTTGAATAACATCACATTTGGCTTTCTTTAAGATTTCGACTTGTTCAATCTTATCGACACCTTCTGCGATAACTTCCATATTGTTTGTCTTACATAAGGCAATAAGGAATTTAACGATTTCTCTACTCTTCGCGTCAGTAATTAAACCATCAATAAATGATTTATCAATCTTAACGGTATCGAATTCCATACGATTTAAGTTGCCTAAGTTAGAGAAACCTAAGCCAAAGTCATCCATTAAAATACGGAAACCATTTTCTTTAAGTTTCTTCAAAATGGATGTTGTCATAAATGGGTTTGCTTGAGCGGTTGTTTCAGTGACTTCAATTTGAATTAATGAAGTTTGAACACCAGTCTTATTGATTGTTTTTAAAATATTGTCAAAGAAGTCTGGTGAATAGAATTCATACATAGAGAAATTGACAGAGACAGGAAGCATTCTGTCACCTTTTCTACGAATGGACGCTAAATCTTCACAGACACGTTTAAAGACAAACATGTCAATTTCGTGAATTAAACCAGAAACTTCTGCTTTATCTAAGAATCTTGCTGGAGTTAATAAACCATATCTTGGGGAGTTCCATCTAACAAGAGCTTCACAACCAACAAACTTCTTTGTGGCTAAGTGGAACTTTGGTTGATAGTAGACTTCTAATTCATTGTTTTGAATAGCTTCTCTTAATTCTTCGACTTCAGATAAGGAAGCATCTTTTCTTAAATCATCAGAATAGAATGTTTCACTTTCAAAGTGGGTTTCAGAATAGTCTCTTGCGGTTAAGGCATTATCTAAAACTTCAAACAATGATAAGTCTTGTCTAACATCCGCAACACCGAAATATGGAATTGTATAAACTTTAAGATCATTTCTTGCAACAATTGCATAGATTTCTTTTTGGATTGTTAAAATGATGTCTTGAACTTTATTAAGTGGGACAAATGAATAAATGACAAATTGTCCATGATAGTAGCAGTAAGCAAAATCATTTGGATTGTAGTCTTTACTATGACCTAATAATTCATTTAAATAGTCAGAAATGAAACCATTTAATTGAGTAATTGTTCCGTTTCTATAGAGATTTCTCATAACAGTTCTTTTAGAAGCGGTAAAAGAAATAATGTAAGTACCTTGTTTCTTGTGAAGTTTGATTAACTTATTGATTCTCTTTTCAAAGAGTTGATAGTTAAAGAACAAACTTTCACGGGAAAGGTTATATCTATTTTCAATATATAAGGAACGGATTTGTTCATCGAAGGAAATGAGTTTGTATAAGTTAGCAAAAGCAATACCGGCATAGCCACATGTAATCATCGCTGAACCCAATGTAAAGAACGGATAATCTTTAACAAAAGGTATGAATTGATATAAAACAATGCTAGCTAAACCAAGCGCAGTGAAAATAATGAACACTATAAACAATGCACGAGCGGTTCGTTTTTGCTTATACATACTTTGCCTTCTCCTTTCCTAATCTTTCTTTCCGAGCATCTCATCAAGCATTTGCTTTTTGAGTCTTTCTTTTTCTTCTTTTGATAGTCCTGCTAGAGGATCTCCATTTTTAGGTTCCGCACCTGTTTCTGATGCCTCACCCACTACATTTCCTCCTTTAGCGGCAGCCTCTTCATCTTCTGATTCTTTTAAGGCTTTGTAGATATCAATACCACTAGCAACGATGAGGTAAGTGCATGGGAGTAATAGTAAGACTAATAATCCCCAGATAGATGTAGCGAATGTCATGAATCCGCTTTTTCTAGATACTCTTCCAATTAAAGCAGTTTCACCAAATGTTTGGGTTTGGTTTGTACAGTCATAATAACCACCAGAACCTTTACACCATTCACTTTGTTTATTGATACCATGAGCAACGAATTGATAATGGCATTCTTGTAGTGTTGCTGGATCTGTAAATGGAGTTTCTGAATAAGTTACAGAGATGAGTCTATGGGTCATTGATGATTTTTGACCATTGACCATCCAGTAGAACGAAACATCAACTTCTTGGTGTTTTTCATTAACTCTCTTATAGAGATCTTCAACACTTGTCTTTTCTACAACGATAATGTCGTTAACTTTGTAGACTGGAGACATAGAGTCTGTAAGAACCTTTTGGAATTGAGGACCAAACACATTTTGGTTCTTACTTGTTTTATTTACAATTTGGAGAACACCAACACCTACAAGTAAAGTCGCAAAGATACCAGTGACAACCCAATCGATTATCTTTCTAGCTTTGCTTTTTGGCTTTTTAGGTTTTTTGTCTTTTCCAAACATAAATCAATCTATCTTCTATTTAATTTCTTGCCAGTTCTTGAATTATTGACATTCAAAATTTTGGCTTTTCTTTCTGCTATTTCCGCTTTCTTTTTAGCAACACGTTTTGCCTTTTTACTAGCGGGTTTTGGTTGAACCACTGGTTTTGGTTCCTCTACCACTGGTTCTTGTTGAGGAGCAGGCTCTTCCACTCTGACTTTTGGTTTACGGCCAGCACCTGGACGTGCACCACCTCTTTGTTTCTTAACAACAGGTACATCAGATTTTGGTTTTGGTTTTCTACCAGCACCTGGACGTGCGCCACCCCATTGACCTTTAACGACATCGGTCTTTGGTTTTGGTTTACGACCTGCACCAGGTCTTGCACCACCACGTTGTTTTTTAACAACAACGATTTCTTCTTCAGGTTGTTGTTCTTCAAATTGTGGAGGTAAATCTCTATTCTTTGGTTTTCTACCAGCACCTGGTCTCCATCCACCTCTACCTTTCTTGACAGGGGCTTCTTCAACCGCTGGCTCTGGTTCAGGCTCTGGTTCTGAAGCTGGTTCTTCAACCACAACGACTTTTCTTGGACGTCCTGCACCAGGTCTTGCTCCGCCTCTACCCTTCTTAACGATTGGTTGTTCTTCGACAGGTGTTTCTTCAACAACTGGTTCTTCTTGAACCTCTTCGACTGGCTCAGCGACTTCTTCAGGTCTAACTTTTCTTGGTCTACCTGCGCCTGGTCTAGCACCACCACGGCCTTTCTTAACTGGAGCAACTTCTTCTTGAGGTTGTTCTTCTACGACAGGCTCTGGTTCTGGTTCAGGTTGTACTTCAGGTTCAGCGACAGGCTCTTCACTAACAGGTTGCTCAACGACCTTTCTTGGTCTTCCGGCACCTGGACGTGCGCCACCGCGTTTCTTTTTATTAGGTTCTTGAGGCTCTTCGACTTGTTCTTCTTCAATAGGTTGTTCTTCTTGTTGAGGTTCAGCAACTTCTTCAGCGGCTTGAACAACTGGAAGTTCTTCCTCTTCTTCCTCTTCTTCGATTGGTTTATCAACATCTTCTTTCTTAGGAGCATCTTCGATGAGTTCTTGAATACGACCTTCTGTGGAGATAGCATCGTTGATTCTTGTTTCATCATCATCGCCCTTATAGCTAAGCATGTCACGAAGACCTTGAAGTCTTTCTTCTTGTTCTTCTTGAATAGCTTGTTCAGCAAGATCAGAAATCATTTCCCAATCTTCTTTTTCTTTTTCAATGAGCTCTTCTTGATGTTTTTCGTATTTCTTGAATTCGTTTTCTGAACGTTTAATTAAGGATTCAGTTTGAGCGGTATCTTCTTTCTTAAACTTATTCTCCGCATACTCATCCTTCATGTATTCTTGATAGGCACGAGTTGGATGTGGATTTAAATCTCTAAGAGTATCCATGTATTGACGATATTTTTCGTCCACACGAATAAATTCGACAGGTGCATCAAAACTTGGACCTGGATTATAAATCTCATCATCATATGTTTTTAAAATACGAGGACGATAAATCTTTGGTTTAGTTTCTTCTTTTGGTGCATCTCTGCCTTTTAAAGTTAAGAAGTTCATCACTAAAACTTTATTGATTTCTTTTAAGTCTTCTTCAGTGAGTTTAGAGAAGTTTTCTTCAACCTTAACTTCAACACCAGCTTCATTATATGAGTTGATAAATTGCCATAAGTGATAGCAGTGTCTGTACTTAGGGTTCTTACGAATAATGTTTGTTTGTAAAATTGGGTTTCTAACATCTCTTTCACGATGTAAGATTCTCATAAATTCGGAATTACCAAAGAATCTAAGATATCTTCTAATATCGTTAATTCTCTTGATCATTTTTGCTAATTTTTCATCAGCGTCATCTAAAGATGGTTTGGAATATCTAATCTTTGTTTCGATTTCAATTTCGCTACCATCGATATTGGTTTTGTTTTTGAAATATAGCATTTCGACATCTCTCAATGTCGCTTGGTGAATAATGTAGTCATATCTCTTTTCAACGAAGATAAATAAACGTCTCAATAATGTAGCGACGAATTTGTTTTCATAAATCGCAAAGAAGTCGTCATTATAGACATTTAAAATCTTAGAAGGTGTGACATTGCCATCTTCATCAATTGTTTTAACGAATTGTGAGTGACTTGCTAAGTGTTGGACGGATTCACGAGAGGTTTTCTTAACCTTTTCGATTTCCACGACTTCCGCAAGAGTTTGAATAGTTCTTTTTGGGTTATTAACAATTTCGTTTAAATCAGGAATTGCTTCTTCGATTTGTTTAACCCATGTCATATCCATGGCAGAAGATTCAAATCTATCAAATCTTAAATAGGAATTTTGTCCATTCGAAAGAGCAGTATAAAGTTCTTTTGCATCGTTCAAATCAAACAACTTAGTTGTCTGAGACATTAATTTCTTTTGTAAAGTTTGATATTTTGATAATTTAGCCATAGTAATAGTTTAGTATAAGGGAGAATAATAAGCAATTAATTGCTTATTAAAATTAGTTCATTCTAATCATACGATCGATAAATCCACGGGCCATTGGGAAAGTATTTGTGCCGAATAATTTATCGAGCATTTGATTAAGTTCTTTAAGTTCTTGTTTTAAGAAGCCGATGTTTAAGGATTCAAACTTCTTAAGAATTTTATTGGTAAAGATGAAGTCGATACCATCGAGTTCAGTACCACCACAGGCAACGAAGCATGGAACGAATTGTTTTAATTGTTTCAAAATACGGTTACCAAAGGCCAATCTGAACTTTT
>JAEESX010000009.1 GCA_016290145.1 Caryophanales bacterium | reverse complement strand
GAATAATCCGATTGTCGCTAACATTGGAAGAGATAATGGTAAGAAGATTTTCACAAAGATTTGAATATCATTTGCACCATCGACTTTTGCACTTTCTTCGAGTTCTTTTGGTAAGGACGCAAAGTAGTTACGAATTAATAACATGTTGAATGTATCAATAGCGCCAGGAATAATCATGACCCAAATGGTGTCTGCTAAACCTAGCATTTTGATCAAAATAGAATAAGGAATAAGACCGCCACCGAAGAACATAGTGACAATGA
Source organism: Caryophanales bacterium (assembly GCA_016290145.1). GTDB lineage: Bacteria > Bacillota_I > Bacilli_A > RFN20 > CAG-826 > RUG13091. Next base: position 33,784 of record JAEESX010000009.1, on the reverse strand, counting down.
TCATATTCATAACGAAGTTCTTACCTAACCAGTTTTGTCTACTTAAGGCATAGCCAGTAATAACGGTGAAGAACATTTGATATGTAGTACCACCAATAAGAAGAATCATAGTGATACCGAAACCGTTCCAAATTTCTAAATTCGTATAAACGGTTTTATAAGCTTCAATAGATATTTCTGGAGTCCATAACAATGATGGATTATTCGCATAAATGTGTTGAGGTGTGATGGACACCACAAACAAATAATAGAATGGGAAAATAATAGATAGAGCGAACAATGTAAGGATAATGAAGATAACAATATCCAAAGATCCAAATTTATTGGATGGGCCTGGTCTATCTCTAGTAATCAAAGGGAGTCTCTTTAATGCTGCTTTTTTCATTAGATGATACCCCTTTCTCCACAAGCTTTAGCTATTCTGTCTGTGATAATAACAAGGATGAATCCAAACACAGATTTGAATAAACCAAGTGCGGCGCCTTCGGCTGTCGTCAGCGCACTATTCAAACCATCCATACATGCTATATAAACAAGTGTGTCGATAATATTGACATAGTCAATGACTAAACCATTATTAAGCATTGCGGTCATATTGAAGATTTGATCGAAGCCAGCGGATAAGACACCACCAACGGACATGATTAATAAGAGAATGGCTGTTGGTTTAATGCCAGGTAATGTAATGTGCCAAATCTTTTGTAAACGAGAGGCACCATCGATATCAGCAGCTTCGTATAAGTCTGGGGAAATACCTGCCATTGTGGCGATATAAATAATTGCGCTCCATCCAGCTTCTTTCCAAATATCAGTACTGAAAAGTAATCCGAGGAATAATTTACCATCAGAGAATAGGTGAATCTTAGCACCACCATACATTTCAATAAGGTGATTCATAGAACCACTATCACTGAACATAAGAATGAAGATAGAAGCGACAACAACCCAGGATAAGAAGTGTGGGAACGTAACGACGATTTGTACGAATTTCTTATAGAATCTCATTCTTAACTCATTAATGAGTAAGGCGGTTGTAATAGCGCCTAAGAATGAAATAACAATTTTAATAGAACCGATAATCACGGTGTTTTTAAAGGCTGTCCAGAATCCGTCGAATTCAAAGACTACTTTAAAGTTATCAAAACCGATCCAGTTGTTAACGATGGATCCCATGATACCAAGTTTTGGTGAGAATTTTGTAAAGGCGATAAGCACGCCATACATTGGAATATAGTTAAATATGGCGTAGAAAATTACCGCTGGGATAATCATGATCAACAAAAATCTTGCGTTAATGAATCTCTTCTTTAACGAAAACTTAAAACTTTGTTTTTCTTTAATTAATACTTTTTCCATATCTATCTACTGTTCTTTTTGACATAGTCGACAACACGGTCAACTGTTGTAAATGCTAAGCCGATGTATGTGTCAGCAGCGCCGTAATATAATGCGATACGGCCTGTTTCAGCGTCGACTAATGTACATGTAGGGAAAATAACGTTTGAAACGAATCCGTTTGTCTCGTAATCCATTTCAGGGGTTAAAAGGAAGTTTTTGCATCTATATTTTACTTTGGAAATGTCATCTTTATCTAAAATAAGTGCGCCTAATGAATAAACATATCCATTACATGTTCTATTAACACCATGGATAAAGACGAGCCAGCCATCATCTAATTCGATTGGGACTGGACCGGCACCAATCTTAAGTGCGCACCACCATTCATAACCTTTTGTGGCCACTACTCTATGTTTGCCCCAATAAGTTAAATCTTTGCTTTCAGAAAGGAAGATATCACCGAATGCTGTATGACCAGAATCACTTGGTCTAGAAAGCATATAGTAATTACCATTCACTTTTCTTGGGAATAAGACACCATTTCTATTGTATGGAAGGAATGGATTGTCAAATTTCTTAAATGTTTTGAAATCTTTGGTTTCTGCGATGGAGATTGTTGGACCATTAAGTTCATCGCACCAAACGACAAAGTATTTATCTTCAAATGGGATAACTCTTGGATCGTATTGATATAAGGTTTCCTTAACTGGATTACCATTTTGGTCAACAAATTGAATTCTTTCATCTTCGAGTTCGAAGTGAATACCATCTTTAGAATGGCCTAAATATAAATGTGGAATATCGTCAAGATTATCACCACGGAAGACACCGATGAATTCTCCGTTGAAAGGCACTAATGCACTGTTAAATGCACGAGCGACTTCTTTGGAAGGATGACGTTTGACGATTGGGTTACCAGAGTAACGCCAAACTGGACCTTCAAATCCCTTAGGACATTCTTCCCAAGGAAGGTTTTTGATTACTTTTCCGTTGATAATCTTGCTCATAATACTAATCCTCTATTTTTCTAATTGATTCGCGTTCTACGAAGTCACATCTGATTGTGAGTTCGGCGAATTGTGGTTTGTCATCTTGAAGTAATCTAATGATATACAAACCAATTTCATCACCGATTTCTTCTCTAGGAACGTTGAATGTTGATAAGGCGGGATGTGCTTCTTTACCTAAACCAACATTATCGAATCCGACGACCGAGTAATCATCAGGAATTCTCTTTCCTAATTTCTTCACGGTCTTATATGCGTTAAGTGCGATAATATCGTTCGCACACACTAACGCAGTGATATTTTTATGCTCGTTAAGCATATTTTCTAACATTTGGTTATCTGCGTATTGGAGTTCTGAGTTATCAAAGATAACATCATAACCAACAACACCTTTACTAGCATTCGCTCTAATGCAACCTCTAAATCCATCATGTCTTTCTCTGAAGCTCATCGCGTGCATATCAGAGCCATAGAAGCATAGATGTCTATGTCCGGCATCGATAAGCTTTTGTGTGGCTTCATACATGGACATATAGTTGGAGTATTTAATTTGAGTTACATCAGTGTAATGCATGAACTTAGGATCGACTTCAATAATAGGTTTCTTGAACTTTCTAAGTTCTTTGAAGATGGCATCTGGATTCTTGTGGAGAACCACAAATGCAATACATGAGTTATCCTTAAGGGCACGCACACTATCGATATCGATGTTCTTGCTTTCGAATACAAAGTATTCAATCTTAATTGATGAACGATTGAGTGTGGCATACATATTCTTTAGAATTGGTTGCCAATAATCTTCTTTCATCAAGATAGAAGAAGAAACGATAATAACGACAGATGGTTTCTTTGCACTCTTGGTACGTAATTTGGTGAAATCGTAGCCGAGTTCAACGGCTTTTTGCATAATCAAATTACGTGTTTCATCACCCACGTTATATTTGCCTGCTAAAGCGCGTGAAACTAATCCTTTTGTAACACCGCACGCGTTCGCTATATCTATAAGTCTGACTTGCTTTGCCATTGTTTAATCCTTATTCTGCTGCGTTGTAGTATGGGTTAATGGTGTTGAAGATAGCAATGTCATCAACATAGAAGTATTGACCATCACCGCTTGAAGAACCACTATTCTTCATTGGTTGAATACCAAAGCCATAATATGTTCTGCTGGCTTTGAGTGATAATCTAACTTCAACCCAACCTTGATTTGCGTCGTGTGGAATAACTACTTCAACTTCATCACAATGGGATTGTGTAGATGGAGTAATTTGAGCATCATAGAATGCTTTTAATTTAATATCGTTATCACGTTCAGTGTTGGCTCTGACCCACATTGATAAGTAGGAGCCTTGTGCATAAGCTTCGCCACTGCCATCGGATAAGTTAAATGTTAAGAATCTCATTTGGTTGCTGGCGTTGTATTTTAATCTCATGGAGTTGGAACCTGTATGAGCAACTGTCTTAGATAATTCTAAGTAGTCACTTGAGCCCATCATAGACCAGCCACTACCACCGACTGCGGAACCGCTTCCACCGGAATAGTAGTCACTGTAGAATTCTTTTCTTAATCCACTGAATGCGGATGGATTTGTATGAGATTGGTCTAAACCAACACCAGTTGCGGTGAAGTTTTCAAAGTCATATAAAGCTTGGCATTTATCTGCTGTTAAGCCTTGTAAGACTGGAGCGACGCTACCTGTAACACTTGATAATGTGAATGTATCGCCATCTTCTGTAGCGAGTGTAGCGACAAAGTCGTAACCACTTTGTACGGATGTAATTGTCATTGAAAGATTATTTGCGGCAACTTCAACTTCCACTGGAATAACTTCTTTGTTTGGACCTTGGCAGAATTCAATTGTGGATTGACCTTCTGGATAGTACTTGAATACGCCAGCGTTAATTGAATTGGATTTAAATGCGTAATGACCGCCTAAAATTGCGATCTTTGTATCGACTGTTGTTTGAACTGGTTCGATACCTAATTTAATATCATCAAACCATAAACGGCATGTTGGACCTTGGTCAACGTATTCGCCAAATGCTTTGATGGAATATAAACCAAAGTATGGGAAGAAATCACCAATGGATTGAACATTGTATCCAACGCTTGCTAATAAGCCTTGAACGGTTGCGAATGGATATAATTGACCATTGTAGTTAACTTTCCAGTTAGCATCATTTGTGCTAATTGTGTATTCAGTCCATTTTTGTGGAGCTGGTTGGAGAATGTATGTGGCATAAACACCTTTTAAGTTCATGCCTGAAACGATTAAGTCTTCGGTAATTTCAAATGAAATAGCAAATCTCATGCCTGTTTCTGCTTTTAAGAAGAAATGGAGAGATTCAATACGACCTTCAGCGGACATTTCTCTAGACCATTTGAACCATTTGCCATGGTGCCAAATGTTGGCTTTAACACATTTACCCGTGGAGAATGGATTATCGCTATCTAAGACGATTGTGGCGGTTGTATCAACCCAACCTTGTCCGTCTTCATATTTCTTTACTTCGTATAATTCTTGTAAATCTGTATTTGATTCGTGTTCACCACTTTCAAGAACGATTGCAGATTCTTGTCTTGGTTGAACAACAAGTGCTTTCTTATAAGAAGCAGCAGCGCTTTGCACATAGAATTTACTAGATGCATCTTCGAAACCACCTAAAGCGGTAATTTCATAAAGGCCACCAACTGTTGCGGTAATGGAATTGCCTGTAACTGCGACTGGTTCACCACCATCGACTGTGTAGCTAAGACCAGCACCAGCGAAAGCGCTCCATGTAATCACGCCATTAGTAGCGGAAACATCACCTAACATTGCATAAGCTGTTGTGTAATTGAATTCTGCAGCGGCTGATTTAGATTTCTTATCAGCGGACATAGCGACAACTTTAACATCGTATTGTCCAGCGGATTCATTGAATAAATAGCCTGGTTCATTTACTGATACAGCGGCTTCATCATTAACACTAATTGAGTAAGATGCTGCACCTTTAACTGCGGCCCAGGTGAGGCCATTTCTCTCAGCGTTAACACTGAGTTCTGGTGAAGAAAGTTTGCTTCCACTATTGTTTGGACAACCAGTTCCGACTAGGGCCAAAAAACAAACAGGAAGAAAGACGAGTTTACTTGTTTTCATAAATTGTACCTCACATACATAATTACATTATTTATCTTATTGGAATGCCTAAAATTAGTAAACCTATTTAAAAATAAGTAAACATTTGCATTTGTTTATTAAATTTTTACCTCGTTGTTTACTGTAAAATCGTAAAAAAGTGAGCAGCTATTAACTGCCCACAATGAGTGTAATTGAGATTTTTATATATAACTATTTTTCGAATAACCAATGTAGGTTTTCGTAATTTCCGTATGTTGCTTCCCAACAGTTGTGATCACATTCTGGATAAACTGTTAAAGTGACATCAGCGCACGCTTCTTTGAGTCTTGCATACATTCTTCTGGACTCTTCTGGGAACACTGCAACATCTTTTTCGCCATGGAAAATTCTGAATTTGATGTTCTTAATTGCGCCACTATTCCAGTACATACCACCACCACAGCAGACAATAGCTTTATGGAATAATTCTGGTAAGCACATCATCACTTGATAGATACCATAACCACCCATAGAAATACCAGAAGCGTTAAAGTTTGATTTATCAACATCATCTCTATTGTAGATTTCTTTAACTAACGCTAATAAATCATCCCACATATCAAACCATGTTTCTTTATGGCATTGTGGAAAGACACAAATACCATTACTTAATGGGGAGTCGCCTTTATCTAAAGCATTTAAAATAACAGATCCTTCGAAGTTATCGAAATTAGTTCCTCTAGAACCCGCACCATGAAGGTGGAACATAACAGGATATTTGTTCTCTTTTTTATAATCCTTTGGATAATAAAGGAGATAATGAATTCCTCTAAATTCTAACTTTTCACATCTTGCCATATAAGTTGTAACCTCTGTTATTTTCTAACGCCTGTTTGGCGATTTTCACTAGTTCTTGAACCACTTCTTTACTAACGCCTGGAGTGACATCATCATAACTATGTCCTGATGGAACAAAACTAGAGATATCTAAGTCAGTTCTACCTGTTAAGAAGAATACCCATAAAATACCGGTAAGTGTTCTACCCATCTCATTGAGATGATATCCATCTCTATCTAAGACATCGCCATATTTTTCTCTTGCTAATTTAATAGCTTCACCACTTGGAATAATGTATGGAATACCACTTCTTTTTGATACTTCAATATAAGCGGATTTAATATCATCATCCATACCTTTTTGGTTCATTGGATTTGAACCATATCTTTCATGAGAGAAACTCTTGGAGTAACTCCATGTTTTATGTAATAAGTATTGAGCATCACTATACTTTCTGATACCCTCCATTAACAAAGTTAATTCAGGGAAGAATGTATTCGCGTCAACTGAATCACCACTTCTTTGTTGGAATGTAATGAAGTCATATTTCTTATAATTTAGACCTTCAAAAATATCGCACCACATAAGTGGGTTTCTATTACCGTTCACATAGAATTCATACGCTTTATCTTTGCTATTAAAATTCTTCCAATGTAAATCAATTGGACAACCACCGATATAGAGGACGTGGATATTAATATCTAGTCCCGCTGCTTCAGCGATTTGATGAACGTATGTAGAAGCATCAACGGCAAATGAATTGCCAACACATAATATATTCATATTATTTTAATAGTTCCTTAACATCAGCGAGATGTTCTTGATATTGCTTGTCATTATAAGCAAAATCTTTGCCACAAATGGATGTATAAATCTTTAATTTTGGTTCTGTTCCTGATGGACGGACAACGATAGATGTGCCGTTATCTAAGAACAACTTTAAGACGTTTGATTTTGGTAATCCATTAACGCCTTTTGCGTAGTCTATTTTATTGACGATTTTATATTTACCGATATTAGCGGTTTCGTTTCTCACTTTGTCCATAATGGCCATCATTTTGGCAAAACCAGATGATCCTTCGAACTCAAATGATTCGAGATAATTAGAGAAATATCCATATTCTTTATAAAGTTCACTAAGTTTACTAATAAGTGAGATTCCTTGGTGTTTATAATAGGCAAACATTTCCGCGATGAGGAATGCACCATCAACTGCGTCTTTATCTCTCACATATCCACCGCTTAAATAGCCATAGCTTTCTTCAAAACCAAAGATATAACGATTCTCTTCACCTTTAGTTTCTAATAAACCAATTTGTTCACCGATGAACTTAAATCCTGTAAGGACTTCAACGATTTGAACGCCATATTTCTCAGCGACTTTCTTCACCATATCCGTGGTAACGATAGTCTTAATACCAATAGGATTCTTTGGCATCTTGTTATGTTTGATTCTTAAAGAACAAATGTAGTCGAATAATAAGACACCAACTTGGTTACCAGTTAATAAACGGTAGTCATCTCCGTCTTTAACTGCGATACCCACTCTATCAGCGTCAGGATCGGTAGCGATTAAAAGGTCAGCGTTATTCTCTTTCGCATAGCGAATACCTTCTTGCATTGCTTCTCTAATCTCTGGATTTGGATATGGACAGGTTGTGAAGTTGCCATCTGGTTCTTCTTGTTCTTTAACAACAATAATATTGTTGAAACCAGATTCTCTTAGGATTCTAGTAACTGGTTTTAAACCTGTACCGTGAAGTGGAGAATAGATAATCTTTACTGATTTATCAATTGGTTCGTCAACGAGTAAGGTTTCTTCTTTAACTCTATTGATGAATTTTGTATATAAGTCATCAGAAATGATATTAATCATTCCGTTATTTAATAATGCATCATAGTCACCGTGTTTTGGATCATCAAAAACATCTAAGGCATTGATTTCTTCTAAGATGTCTGCGGCGGCTTGTGTGGTGATTTGGCAACCATCACTACCATAGACTTTATAGCCGTTATATTTACTTGGGTTATGACTTGCGGTCACCATGATACCTGCGGAGCATTTTAATTCTCTAACTGCATAACTTAAACATGGTGTTGGCATGAGTTCTTTATAGATGTGAACTTTAATACCATTCGCGGCGAATACTTCACTGGCGATATGGGCAAACAATGTTGATTTGATTCTAGAATCAAAACTAACAGCAATACTTGGATTATTTGGATATCTCTTTAAGACATAATTAGCTAAGCCTTGTGATGCTTTTCTAACCATGTAGATGTTCATTCTATTTGTGCCCGCACCGATAACACCTCTAAGTCCACCAGTGCCGAATTCTAAGTTACGATAAAAAGCATCTTCGATTTTCTTTTCATCGTTTGCGATATCTTTTAATTCCTTAACTAAATCAGGATCTTCTGTCGCACATTTGACCCATCTTTCGTATTCTTTTCTAATATCCACCATATAAGAATCCTCCGTATCACCGATATTGTATACCAAGCATATATGCGTGTTTACTGAATTAATGACATTTTTTACTTTGTTTACTAATTATTTTTTGGAAGAAATTTTTAATATTTCTTCTTCCTTGATGTTTACTATGACCGTTGGACATTCTCCACCGATTTGCACATCATAAACAACTTTCTGGTCTTTATCTAAATACACTTTATAAATGTATCCTGGGCATATTTCACCACGATATCTAAAACGGACTGGTTCGCCTAATTCAAACTTTCCGTGTACTTGAACTTTCACTTTTTTTCTAAAGAAACACATATTACATATTTATAATCTCAAATTTTTGTCACATTTTCTATCTTTCTTATTTTCTATAAAAGCAAAAAGTTTTATCATAATTTCATATATGAAAAAGCAACCGTTTGATAACAACAAGTATTTAACTATACAAAGAAAAAACATTTTAGACCGCATTTCGAAATTCGGTGACAAACTTTACCTCGAATTCGGTGGTAAATTGTTCGATGATTTCCATGCCTCTAGAGTGCTTCCAGGCTTTGAACCAGATAGTAAATTACAAATGCTTTTAGGTATCAAAGACAAAGCGGAAATTGTTATCGTTGTGAACGCAAATGATATTGCTTCTAACAAAGTTAGAGGAGATATCGGTATTACATATCAAGAAGATGTTTCTAGACTTATTGATACTTATAACAATGTTGGTTTATATGTTTCATCAGTCATCATTTCTTTCTATCAAGAAAGTCCCACAATTAATGAATTTGAACAAAAACTAAGAAATAACGGAATTAACGTTTATAAATCTTATAAGATTAACGGCTACCCACATAACATTCCATTAATCGTTAGTGATGAAGGTTTAGGCAAGAATGAATATGTTAAAACCACACGTCCATTAGTGGTTGTTACCGCACCTGGTCCAGGAAGCGGAAAGATGGCAGCGTGTCTCTCTCAAATTTATTTGGATAATAAGAATGGTATCCGTGCGGGTTATGCAAAATATGAAACATTCCCTGTTTGGAACTTACCACTTAACCATCCAGTTAACTTAGCCTATGAAGCCGCGACAATCGATCTTAACGATGTTAATATGATTGACCCATTCCATTTAGAAAAATATGGAGTGACCACTGTTAACTACAATAGAGACGTTGAAGTCTTCCCACTACTCAAGGCTATCTTTGAAAAGATCTATGGTCAAACACCATATCATTCTCCAACAGATATGGGTGTCAATATGGTGGGCTTCGGTATTGTCGATGAAGAAAAAGTTATCAAAGCTAGTCAAAGAGAAATCGTTAGAAGATATTATGAAACTAGATTAAAGATCTTCTTAGGAAAACTTCCTCCAGAATCATTGGAAAAAATGGAAATGCTTATGAATAAAGCGGGAGTTCAACCAGAGAATCGTAAATGTGTTGCAGCAGCGCTTGCTACACAAGCTAAAGAAAAAGAACCTAGCGAAGCTATTGAATTAGAAAATGGTAAAATTATTACCGGTCACCGTTCACAAATGTTAGGTGCTTCCGCAGCGTTATTACTCAATACACTTAAGTACTTCGCAAAGATTGATAAGAATATATTCTTAATCTCACCAAACGTCTTCGAACCTATGCAGACATTAAAGATGAAATACATGCATAGAAGTTATGCAAGATTACGTGCAGAGGAAATCTTACTTGCGTTATCTATTCAAGCGTTAACTAATCCACTCGCTGAATTAGCATTAAAACAAATTCCAAAATTAAAAGGATTAGAACTACATAGTACGGTTATTCTTTCAGAGGTTGATAGAAATACACTAAAGGGGTTAGGAATCAACGTTACTGAAGAACCAGTGAATTATCAAAAGAGGCTTTATTTTAAGGGGTAAATAATATGGCTAAATATTTCATCTATTTCTCATTTACTGGAAATGGGGATTACATCGCAGAACTTATGCATGAAAAGGGTTATGAACCAGTCAAATTAGAATTAGTGAAGAAACCAAATAAAATCGGTTTCTGGCAAATCCTCAAATACGGAGGACATGCTGGCTTTCGTAAGAAAGAAAAACTCGCTCATGTTGATTTCTCTTTAAAAGAAGATGACGAAATAGTCTTCGGTTCTCCAATTTGGAATGATAGATTATCCACTCCTATTACCACATTCATGGATAGATATAATTTCAATAAAGAAACAACAAGATTTATTCTCTATCCAGCAGGTGAAACCACAAAGAAATCATTAAAACAAATTAAAAAGCTCGGTTTTATTTCCGAGCCATTAGTCATCAGTTATCCATTAAAGAAAACTGAAGAATGCAAAGCATTAATTGAAGGCGCTTTCTAAAGCGTCTTTTATTTTATGATCTTAACTTGTCCTTCTCTTCTTGGCTTTTGCATTGGTTCCATATCTGGATAACCTAATGCCATAGAAGCAACACCCACTACTTTATTAGTAACGCCCCACTTCTTGAGTAAGGATTTTCCTTCTTCGGTCTCAAACACCTCTTTACAGCGGTGAATCCAGCATGAACCTAATCCTAATGCATAAGCAGCATTAAGCATGTTTGTACAGGCCGCTGAGGCATCTAAAACACCAATGTAGTCATTCATTGCGAGTTCTGTGTAGAAAACTAAGATGATTGTGGGTGCTCCATAGTAAGCTGGGAAGCCTGGTCTACCACCAAAGCGTGAAGATAATTCATTGATTAAAGCGATGTCTTCTTTGTTTTGAACCGCCACTATTAGTGGAGATTGAGTTCCATGCCCTGTAGGAGCATAAATACCTGCTTCTAAAACTTGTTTTAACTCTTCATCTTTAATCTGTTCTTCTTTGTATTTGCGGATACTTCTTCTACCCTTTAAAACTTCTAATGCATCTTTCATAAGTGATACCTCTTAACTTCATTATAGCAAACAAAAACAGGGATACCTCAATAGGCACCCCTGTATTCAGTTAATTTGCGAACCACTTTTACCTTGGCGAATATGCAAATACCGCTTCAAGTTTAATAAGTGTGGTATGGTCGGTCGTTTGAACATTATTTTCTGGATTATACGTTCCAAAAAATGTTTTTATTGAAGAATAGTCTTTTAATGGAATATAACTGCTGTCACTTTTAATGATGTAATCAATTTTTGATGAATCAATTGCAATTCCTTTTTTACTTGTGTACATTTCTATTTTTTTATCACCAGGTGCAGTACTAATAGAAATATCAATTTTCATCAATTTAGCTTTTTCAACAAAAACATATTCAACAACATCATTAGTGTAATAAATGTTTAATTTGTCGCCAGGAACTAATTTTGAAACTGTTTTTCTTTTAGAAGCAAAATCATGGAAAGCGATTCCGTCTAATGAAAATTCTGTGTTGTAAGTAATAACTGCGGTTTCTTCATATTTAGCAAAAACATCACTATGTGCTACTTCATATTTAGATAAATCCAAATTATCTGCACAAGATGCCAAACTTAACACTGAAGAGAGTAATAAATATCCCAAATAAGTTTTTTTCATTTGAAATCTTTCTCAAATAATGTTGCTTAACGATTATAAACTGATAAATCTCCAATACAAATACGGGCTCTATTATTTGAACCGCTTGGATTATTAACAGTTGAAATAATTCTGAAACTGCGTGTTCCCTCAGGGAATGAGACGGTATATGTAGTAGGATTCGTTCTTACACATGGTAAGGTGACATCATTTAATAAATCCAAAGCAGGAGTGGTAGCCCATACACCACTTGCGGTTTTGTATTCGATTCTTGCTGTGCCATTGCTGCTATATAATCCTTCACCATATGCCCAGAATGATAAGTCGATATCAATCATATTGAAGTCGAAATCAAAGTCATATGATAAGTAAGCGGTTCCGGCGCCAGCTTTATTTGCTGATATGACGGTGTACCATTCACCAGTTTGTGACAAACCGGTGTCATTAATATGACCACATCTTAAACGATTAGTAGTGAATGTAATGCCATTTTTGGTAATTTGCTTAGTTACATTGTTTGGCACATAATGTTGTGCAAAACCATAATCAGAAACATTTAAATTCAAAATAGATGTAATTCCTAAAAAATCCAATGTGGTCGATGAAGGATTGTATGTTTCGAAAGCTGAAATTCTTTGAATTGTTACTGTGTAATTGTGTCCACCTAATGCCCAAATCGCATCCCATTGTGCTTGGCTTAATGAAACTGAATTTGTACTGGTAGTTAGGAAGACAAATCCGGGTAACATAAATGGATTAAACATATTGAATGTGTTTTTGCATTTAATTAAAACTAATGCACTTGAAGGATTATATAAATCATCCATCCAATATAAGACTGGTGCGTGAGTTTTATCTCCGCCAGAAAGAATCTTAACTTCATCGCTAAGATTACAGCCACAATATCCTTTGCCATTAATAATATAATTATTAGAATGTGAATGTTTTAAGGATGAATAATCGAGTCTTGCAACATAATAGATTTGATTATAACTATTGAACAATCTATATGTGCTTGAACTTCCACCCCATCCATAATGTGCATAAATGCCACTTTCATCATAATCATAAGCAACCACTGAATGTCCGCCACCGTTATCTCCAACGTGATTAAGATGGACGACAACAGGATCGCCTTCATTAATTGCATCTTTAATTATTTGAATATACTCTGCTTGAGTTTTGTCAGATGAAGTAATAACGTTGACTGTTTCAGTATTGCCATAAAAAGTGTTCAACATATTTTGATATGACCAGCCACCGATTGAATATTTAAAATTAGTTGCATTGTTTGTTCCGTTAATGTTGTTATTTATTACTGTAAGTCTACTTTGAAGATTATCATTCATAGTTCCATTGCAGTATTCAAAGTATGAAGTATAAGAGGTTGATGACCAACGTTCAGCAACAACACCAGGTGATTGAGTTTTAACTTGTGCTTCTGTTGTTGCATCCATCTTTTTACGTTCGTATCGTTCTGGAATTACTGAATCGTTATAGAAAGTATCATAAAAAGACATCAATTGAATTAATGAAACATATCCACAAGATCCAATATTATTTATTGGAGAATAATCTTTAAGATTAGCAAAAAACTCATGTCTATTAAATGTAGTTGTTGGATGAAAGTTTACAGCAGGCGCTGTAGCATTAATAGGCACGCTTCCATCCGTTGGATCAGCATAGCCATTAAAAGATCCAAGATTGTTTGTAAGAAGATTTTCGTCGATATCGACAGATTCATAGGTTTCAGAGGAATACCCAGAATCATCTACACTATCTTTATTTACTTGAGGAGCGATGTTTGTTGCGCTGTTCAAGCTAAGTAGCATAGACATAAAAAATAAAGAAAAAACCATTTGAAACTCCTTTTTTTCTAGTCATAATGAGACTTTTTTCTATATTTAAGTTAACAAGGATGATTTTAATTATCAATATTAATTCATTTCTTTTTTGTATGATGTAGTCTTACTTTTTTGGACTTTTGTCACTTTTTAAGTATTACCGCAAATGAAAAGGCAAACAAAAAAAACAGGGATACCTCAATAGGCACCCCTGTATTCAGTTAATTTCTACTAAGCAACAAAGTTGACTTTGTATGATGCGCTGCTAATTGCGTATGCATCGAAGTATGTGTTGTAGCCTGCGAATGTATAGACGGAACCACTGACTGTCATTGTCATGCAACCGTAAGATGAATTGTAAACCCACTTATTGCTTGGTGCACTTGTGGTTGTTCCGAAGTATGGATAAGAACCACTAACGTAGATGTATAAGTATGTCTTTGTACCATTCTTGGAGTAGTAAAGGTTTTGGCCATCACCACTGGCTTCAAAATAAACGGAGACACCACTTGATTTTGTGGTTGTGGTCTTTCCATAGTAGGAAGTCATTGCGCCTGTGAAGTAGTAATTCTTAGAGGACTTTGTGAAGTACATCTTATAAGCTGTACCATTTGCAAAGTGGTAAGAGGATGTTGATCCACCAGTGGAACCACCTGTTGAACCGCCTGTAGAAGAACTACCAATGACGAATGTGATATTGCTAACATATGCACGTTTTGCACTTGTTGCGATACCGAAGTTATTGACTGTTGTAGCGCTTGAGAATGTGTATGTGTATGTGCTACCAACAGTGATGCCTGTCTTAACGGATGAACCGTTAACACTAAGTGTTAATGTACCTGTATCAGAACCGTACTTAGCAGATGTAATCTTAATAGCTGTAACGTTGCTCTTAGCGGCGGTCACTGGGACTGCTGTGAAGGAACCGATAGCACTGCTTGTACCTAATTTAACACCAGATTTTCCTGCGTATGCTTTGCTAACTGCAGAGATGGAGCTAATTAAAGCGTTAGAGGAAACAGCGTTACTTAAGAAGTTACTTGTTGTTAAAGCAGAGGATGAATCGCTAGAAGCGGTTTTGAATGCGACTGCATAGTTTGTACCAGTTGTTGTACCACCACTGGATCCACCAGAGGATGTAACTGTAACGGCACATGTTGCTGTAGCGGTACCACATTTTGCTGTGATTGTTGCGCTACCAGCGGCTTTAGCTGTGACTGTACCACCACTAACTGTTGCGACTGAAGAATTACTTGTTGACCATGTAACTGTACCAGAAGCTGTTGCGGTTAATGTAGCGGTATTACCAACTGTTAATGATAATGAGGATTTGTTTAAAGAAACTGAATCTGTTGTTGTGGAACCACCAGAAGTTGTTGTGCTTCTTGTAGCCCAGTTCCATTTAGAGGAACCCCAGCAGCAATTTGCTAATGCTGGGTAATCAATGAATGGATTTCTGTTGCCTTGATATTTAGCAACTTGTTCGTTTCTCTTTGCTTCCATGGAATCGACTGGGTCACTGTTGTTCCAGTTCATGAGCATTGTAAATGCTGCGGATTCAGAGGATGCGCTGACTAATTTCAAAATTGAGAGTTTGGAGGTAGCGAAATAAGAGGAAGATGCACTTCCGTTTGTGCTCGCGTAACTACCAAAGACTGCGGAGACGCTATAGGAATTGTAATGTGTATACACGTAGAAGACGATTCTTGCTACGTCACCTTTAACTGAATCGATTGGTTCAAAGACACCACCATTGCAATATCCGCCGAGTGCGTATGTTGTGTTTGTACCTAATTTTGAATAGGCCTTGTAGGAGTCTCTGTTAGAAACTGTACCATAGAGGTTGTTGTTTCTTGTGGAATTGATTCTAACTTCCGTTGGTCTCAAGTGGTGCATATCAGATCCACCACCTGTTGTTCCCCATAATTGAGAACTGCTACCTGATGGGATACTTAAGGATTGACACCAAACGTGTTCACGGTTGTAACCACCAGATGTGTTACCGGCTGTGGCGGCCCAGGCATTTGGCCATTTGACACCGGAGTAGAAGTCACGGAGATAACCGCTGACTTTGTTACCACTTGCGTCATACCATTGGTCGGTATTTTGTTGGTAAAGATTCTTACCATTGTCATCATAAGTTGTGTATGTCTTATGAGTACTTGTGATTAGGTCGTGCAATTGACCTAAGAGTTGTGTACCTGAATATGAGGTACTGCTTGAAGAATAATAAGAGGAAATCGAAGTTGTATAGTTGCCGACAGATGCGTCCGCCAATTTGGCCTCACCATTATAATGATGTGCGGCAGCAAACAAGAACGATGCAGCGCCCAAGCCTAAAAGCATGGCGCCAAGAAATTTTGAAAATTTCGTATGCATTTCTCCTTATAATGCTTGTTACCTATATTTTCCGTTACGCGTGTTATTATTTCAATAATTTTTAGTTAAAAATATGTAGTTAATTTAATATAATAACTTTGTTAAATATTTTTTTATGAAAGATTACGGGTATTGCTATGATGTCCTTTTGAGGGTTGTAATTGAAGGCGAACCTTTTAACAATGCCGTGCAAATTATTCTCTCCGAAAACGAAAAAAGGTTGATAGATCCTAAACTTAAGTCAACTGTCTTTGCTGCGGTTGGCTCAACTTTGAGACACTATTATGTGTTTAAGGAAGTCATCACCAGACAGTACAAAGACATCTCTGAAGAGCACATGTTACTTATCGCTCTAGGAATCGCAAATAAATTATTCGCAAAACGTTTTGATAAGGTGAAACTTAATCAATTTATCGTCAAAGAGACTGGTTTAGCGGGTGCTCCAATGTTTATTGAGTGCTTCCAAGATCCAAAAAATTTGATTCCAGATGACATCAAATATGGAACCAAAAAATACTACTCACTAAGATATAACATCCCTGAATGGGTTGTTGATATGTGGGCCGCTCATGGCGGTGATTTAGTGAGTAAGAAACTCTACCACTGCTTAACCAATAGAGTGGAAAACATAGTAAGAATTAATGAGTATGTGATTGAACCAGAAGACTTCTTCCACAAATATAAAGACTTTGCGCCATTCAATAACGACAATCTCATTGCTCAATATAGGAAAGATGCTCCAGTTAAGAAACATCAATGTGTTTTAGAAGGTGAAGCATTAAGAATCCCACTAGCGTATAGAAGAATGTGCAAATACCTAAGTTTTGAATTAGGTGGTAAAACCGCAATCTTTTCTAGTGGTACAAACCATATCTTAGAAGAATTCTATGCCCATATGGGTCCAGCATTTAAAGCTTTATATATCTCTGGACACCATGGTCATTCAGGCGAAGTTAAAGACATCATTCAAAAATATGGAATGACCGATATTGATTTCGTTGAAAAAGAATATGAAAAGATGGGCGAAGTAATTGATGAACCAATTCATACATTCTTTGTGTGCCCAAGAAGTTCATTCTTATTAGGCCTATACGAGAGAGCGGATCACTTTTTGCGTGTACATAAAGAAGACACACCTGTTATCGCTGAAAGAGAATATAAAACTCTTGAAGAAGCATCTAAGTTTGTGGAACCAGGTGGAGAATTAATCTATTTCGTCACTACATTCTGTAATGATGAATGCCGTAAGATCACCAAACGCTTTATCCAAGAACACCAAGAATATGAATATATCGCTGAAAAGCAAATGTTCCCATTCGATAAATATCAAACACTACTCTACTTCTCAGTTTTTAAGAGAAAGGAAAAATAAATTATGGATGAATTCAAATTATCAAACGGTGTTGTTGCACCAGCATTAGCTTTTGGCACCTGGTTAATCCCAAATGATAAAGCCGCTAACTGTGTTCGTATGGCTATTGAAGCAGGTTATCGTCATATCGATACCGCTCAAGCATACGGAAATGAAGTTGGCGTTGGCCAAGGCATTAGAGATTCCGGTATCAAAAGAGAAGATATCTTTGTGACCACCAAGGTTATGGCGGAATACAAAACCTACAAAGAAGCAAAAGAGTCCATAGACTTCTCACTTCAAAGATTAGGACTTGATTATGTCGACCTTATTCTTATCCACTGCCCACAACCATGGGCTGAGTTCAGAGGTAAGAAAAGATACTTTGAAGAAAACATCGAAGTTTGGAAAGCGCTTGAAGATGCCTATAACGAAGGTAAGGTTAGAGCCATCGGTGTTAGTAACTTCTTAAATGATGATATGCAAAACATCTTTGACCACTGCCGTATCAGACCAATGGTTAACCAAATCTTATGTCACATCGGTAACACACCAATCGATGTTATCAAATTTGATCAAGAAAATGATGTTGTTGTTGAAGCATATAGCCCAATCGCTCATGGCGCAGCACTCAAAAATAAGGTCATTGCCAAGATGGCGGACAAGTATAATGTGTCCATCGCTCAACTATGCATTAAGTACACATTACAGTTAGATACAATTTCGATTCCAAAAGCATCAAGCAAGGAACATATTGAAGATAATGCGAGATTGAATTTTGAAATCAAAGAAGAAGACATGCTCGAACTTCTCAAACTGAACGAGTTCAACTATGGACTCGATGCCTTCTGGCCGGTGTTCAGGAAGAAAAACAGGGCAAAATAATACGAAAAAAGCCGCGAATTAGCGGTTTTTTCATAGTTTGAAGTTAAAATTGCACTTACTGCAGCAATAGGCGTAACCCTTGGATAACATCTTGCTTCCGCACCTTGGACAGATGTTATTTTCTATTGCGAAGGCTATTTCATCCTTGATCTCTTTTTTAATTTGTTTGATATATTTGACGTTTTCAATGTGCTCTTCTTTACTCACTTTGGAAATCTTTCTATGTATCATTTTGTATATCTTATCAATGGTCTTCTTTTGATACTTATGCTCATATGGATAGGACTCAATGAATAGTAATAAGTCATCTAAATTGATAACATTCTCATCGCCAAGATAAGGAGCGTTGTTTTGTACGAACACCACTACTGGAATGACGTTATATTCACCTTTCAAAATTCTCCATAGCGTGATCGCGTGCGATTTATTTTGTATAAGAGGATTAGAGATTTTAATCTTTTCTCCATTCACTTCCTTAATCCAAAATGTTTCATCTTTAACCGTGGATATATTCCCATAATAGTTCTTGGTTTCAATAACAAAAACACCATGAGGATGAATGAGGATATGGTCTATTTGATGAGTCATCTCAGATTTCTTATTGAGAAAAGTAACATCGTTTAAGATGTATTTATATTCATTAATTCCCTCTAATAAGGAACTAACTATTTGTTCGCCTTTATCTCCACGACTTTGTTTTGACATAACTACTTATAAAAAGAAGTGCTCAATGAGCACATCTTAATTTTCTTCTCCTCCAATTAAAGGAGTATCGTCTTCAGAAGTTAACTCAGAAGGATTGCTGGTTTTGATCGCATCAAACTTAGATGTAATCTTACCGACACGTTTATCGAGTTTTTCTCTGCTATTAGAGGCTTTCTCAAGTTGAGAGGAGAATGTATCCCATTCTCTTCCAAACATTTCAAAGTCTTTACCTAATCTAGCAAGTTGTTTGCTGATCTCTTGAACATTCTTCGCTCTTTCAACTTCAATACGAATCATATTGATTGTGTAAAGAATAGATGGAAGTGTGCTTGGGGATGTTAATACTACGCGTTGCGCACGTGCATAGTCCACTGCGTCTTGGCAGTGTTGATGAATGAAAGCAAAGACACCATCGTTAGGAATAAACATAATCGCATTAGGTGCGGTTTTACCTTCAACAATGTATTTGTCTTTAATCGCAGTAATATGTTTCTTCACGGATGAGGTAAAGTCTTTCTTTAACTTTTCAATTTCTTCTTCATCAGTGGATTCAAAGATGCGACTATAATCTTGGAATGGGAATTTAGAATCGATACAAATCATCTTGTTTGGTTCTGGCATAAACACCACTGCATCCGCACGGACATCATCTCCGTCTTTTACTTTCTTCATTGTGTATTGTTCTTCATAGCAACCAATTGTGTCGCCAAAGACATTATGAAGAACCATAGATAATTGATATTCACCATATTGTCCACGGGATTGGTTTCCTTCTAAAACATTTCTTAAAGAAACAACATCTTTAGATAATGTTTCAATATTCTTTTGAGCATCATCAATAGCTTGGAGTCTTTCTCTCACTTGTGCCATTGATTCAGAAGTACCTTTAAAGCCTTCTTGGAGCTTCTCATCAACTTTCTTATTGATGTCGTTTAAACGATTCACCATTGTCTCGTTTAACGCATCAAATCTCTTATTTAAATCTTCTGTAATACCGGATTTGAATCTATCTAATTTTTCATTGTTTTCTGTGGATTGCTTACCGATTAATTCATATGACTTTGTCATTTCTTTAGAAACCGCTAATTCGACATTAACTTTCATTTCTTTAGAAAGGTTATCTAATTGATTGGATAAAGCACCGATTTCTTTTAAATCAATAACAGGAGCTTGTTGTTCCACTGGGGCTTGTGGTTTTCTTTTTAAAAGCACAATAAGAACCACTACTAAAGCAATCAACACAATAATGCTGACAATTAAACTAATAACAGTTAATACTACGTTATCCAAAATCATAAAAAATACCTCGTATTACAAATACAATTCTACATTATTTAGATTTAAATATTGATTATAAAATAACAATAAATTTAATTTTGCCGCCTTCTTGGACAGCTTCAATTTTGCCTTTATGAAGTTCAACGATTTGTTTAGAAATCGATAAACCAATTCCGGTACCTGAAACTTTATTTCCAGGATCGCGATAGAATCTATCAAATAACTTATCAACTTCGATTTTATTAGCTTTAGGTAATGTATTTGCGAAGCTGATTTCCACTTTGTTTTTATTCTTATTCTTTCTTACAACCACTTCTACATCACCATGTTCTTCGCAATACTTAAGTGCGTTATCAAAGAAGATAAATAAGAGTTCATTAATTAAATATCTATTGCCATTGAACATGACATTCTTTTCAAGATTTGTGTGTAACACTAAATGTCTGTTCTTAAGTGATGCCGCAAAAGCATCAATGCTTTCTTGCACGACTTCAGTAATATTAAATTCTTCCATTGGATAACTTGAAGCATTATCTTCTTCAAGTCTTGCAGAGGTCACTAATTGATTAGTCATGAAAGTTAAGTTTTGCACTTGGTCTTTAATCGATCTAGTCCATTCGCTTTGACCATAATCCATTTCAATAATTTCAACATCTGTAGAAATAATAGTTAAAGGTGTCTTTAACTCATGCGAAGCATTGGTAATAAACTCTTTCTGATTATGGTACGCCTTTTCGTTAACTTTTAAGACGAGTCTAGACATGCCTAAGATAAGTAAAAGGACAAGTATATAGGCAACACCTGCAACAACGAAAGAACCCCACATAGAGATGAAGGCTTGGCTTCTATTTCTATTAACATCGATAATTACTACTTTAGTAATGTCACCGAATTTAGCTTTCTTATAACGATAGCTACCGATTTTGTCATAGTTTTTAGTTCTATGATAATAGGTAATAACTAATTGCTTACATTCAGGTTCATTTAGTGGGAACTTTGATACAAAGTCTTGGATGGTTCCATCTTCTTTAACTGTTGCATAAATAAAGTTCTCTTCAATGAGTTCATCTGGAATAGCTGGAGGGTTCCCACTTGGTTCAGGTATTTCTTCACCTGGACCTGGGAAATCACTTATATCTCTTTTTAAAAGTTCAGTAAGATTATGTCTAGTGCTATTTTCAATAGCGTAAAAGTTAGAAAAATTAATGGTCATGATAACTGCAGACATGACCAAAAAGATTGCTGCCATTGAAACGAGTATAAATTGTAATCTTAGTTTTTTAATCATTTGTATACTCCAAATAATAGCCTTGATACCTTATGGATTTAATCTTGGTGTTGCTATGAATGGATTCAAGTTTCTTTCTTATATAAGAAATGAAAACCCAAACATTTTCGCTTGTTGTATAAGCTTCAATATCCCAAGCATTTTTTGTGATGGTATCTAATGAAACAATTTTAGCACCACTTTTCATAAGAATGGACATTATTTGAAGTTCTTTATTCATTAATGTGACTTTTTCTTCTTTGTGAGAAAGGACAGAGTTTTGAATATCGAGTTTTAGATCTCCATATGTTAAAACTGTCTCTTCGTTTATTTGTGGAGTTCTACGAAGTAAGGCGCGAATTCTCGCTAATAACTCATCAATAACAAATGGTTTAGATAAATAGTCATCTGCACCTAAGTCTAATCCAGTAATTTTGTCTTCTGTTGTACTCTTTGCGGTCAATAGCAAAACAGGTGTTTGGTTCTTGCTACCTCTAATACGTTTGAGGACTTCTAAACCATTCACTTTTGGAAGCATGATATCAAGGATGATGAGATCGTATTGATACTGTTCAATAAAAATAAGTGCTTCTTCACCATCAAAAGCTGAATCCACAACATAGGAATTTCTTCTTAAGACTGTTGTTAGAGCCTTATTTAATTGTTCGGTATCTTCCACTAATAAGATTTTCATGGTGCTATCTTACTAATTATAACTTAGATGAACCTTAAATAATGTAGATAACTGCTCATTTTATTTACGTTAGTCTCTATCTTAGTTGATACTTCAATGATTTTAGTTTTTAATATAAAAAGACTAAAATAAGAACATTATGAAGTTACCAAGCAAGGAAAAACTAAAGAAATACCTCAAGATATTAATCGTCTTATTAGTAGTAGCCGCCATCAGTGTCGGTCTTTATTTCTTGCTCCGTGCTTTCGGTCTTACCGACGTTGCTAAATTAAAAGATTTCTTAAAATCAGTCGGTCCATGGGCGGTTATCGTCTATATCTTATTGCGTGTGTTCGCAACAATATTCTTATCATTCGTGCCCGCGTGTAGTATGGTGTTTGATTTATTATCTATCGCAACATTTGATTACTATCCACCTATCGTTATCTTCTTAATCTGCTTCGCCTCAGTTGTTATCACATCTGTGTGTATGGATCTCATTGGAAGATTTGGTGGTAATAAAGCAATCACTAAGATTCTTGGTAAAGAAGACTACGAAGAAGCTATCGACTTAGTGCAAGAAAAAGGTCTTGTCTATGTCCCAGTAATGTATCTCCTTCCAATCTTCCCTGACGATGCCATCTGTATGGTCAGCGGTGCTACAAAGATGAACTTCTGGGTTCACTTATTAGAAATTATTCTTTGTAGAGGTATTGGATGCGCCACTATCGTCTTCGGTTTACAAATCATTCCACAAGACTTAACGAACAATCTCAAAGCCTTTAACTGGTCATATATCGGTGCGAATATCATTGAATATATTAGACTCGCCGTTATTATTGTTGCGTACTTAGGATTATTATTCTGGTTCACAAGACAAATTGATAAATGGCTCACAAAAAGAATTAAAAACAAGAAAGTTGTTAAAACAAATAAAGAATTAAGCAGGAGTTAATTCCTGCTTTTTAATTCGGTATTTTTGATTGTTTATTAATTAATTGTTGATATATTCTTTCTTTTTGTATTAGACTTATACGCAAGAAATAATATGAAACACGCATTCTTTTATTTTTATAGCTATTATTACCCAAAACATAATCAATGATGTCTTGGCCTTTTAGCTATTGGTGTTGTTGATTAGAAAAATATCAACGAGCACCAAAAAGAAATATGGATAATCAAGTTTGGTGCTAACAACATCAAACTTTTTATTTTTTATAGGTTTAGCAAAGGAGACAAAATTATGAAAAAGACTAAACTATCATTACTCATCTTACCTTTAGCACTTCTCACCTTAGTGGGATGTAACAAGAGTAAGTACAACATTGGCATTTGCCAATTAATCACACACGAAGCCTTAGATGCCGCTACACAAGGATTTATGGATGCCGTCAAAGAAGGCCTTGGTGAACAAAACGTTAAGTTCGACTTACAAAATGCCGCTGGTGATTCCGCAACATGTGTCACTATCGCTAACTCATTCGTCAGTAAGAATGTCGATCTTATCATGGCTAACGCTACACCAGCATTACAAGCCGCTGCTAATAGCACCACCTCAATTCCTATCTTAGGAACATCTATTACTGAATACGGTGTTGCATTAGGTCTTAATGATTTCAACGGTGTTGTCGGTGGTAACATCTCTGGTACAAGTGATTTAGCACCACTTAGTGAACAAGCACAAATGCTCGTCGATGTATTCCCAACCGCTACAAAAGTCGGCTTATTATACTGCTCAGCAGAAGCAAACTCTTTATACCAAGTTCAAGTTGTGGAAGCCGAATTACAAAATAAAGGTTTAACAACCACAAGAATGTCATTCGCAGATAGTAATGATATTTCTACTGTCTTAAATGGCTCAATTAATAATATTGATGTCTTATATGTTCCAACAGATAACACATGTGCTGCATGTACAAGCACAATTAATTCTGTTTGTTCTTCTCATAACGTTCCAGTCGTTGCTGGTGAAGAAGGTTTATGCAAAGGTTGTGGCGCGATCACATTATCAATTAGCTACTACAACTTAGGCTTAAAAACCGGTCAAATGGCGGTTGAAATCTTAAAGGAAGGAAAGAACATTTCCACTATGCCAATCGCTTATGATGAAAATCCTGTTAAGAAATATAATCCAGAAATTTGTACTGCTTTAGGCATTACTGTTCCAAGTGATTATGTCGCAATTACATTAGACTAATCTATGCTTGAATATTTAGCTTCTCTACCAGGTGCATTATGTTTAGCACTCATATGGTCAATTATGGCCATCGGTGTCTTCATAACATTCAAGGTCTTAAATGTCGCAGACTTAACCGTCGATGGTAGCTTTGCTACAGGCGGTATTGTCTGTGTCGTCGTAATGGCCCATGGAGGACATTTCGCACTTGCCTTATTATTAGGATTCCTCGCTGGTCTATTGTGCGGATTAGTGACAGGTCTTCTCTACACATGTTTAGGTATACCACCTATCCTTGCAGGTATCTTAACCCAACTAGCCTTGTGGTCTATCAATCTTAAGATTGCAGGAGGTAAAGCTAACCTTGCAATTAACGCTAGACTCACACCAGTACTAGTTTCTCAATTAAACATTTATAACAGTCTTTGGATATTGGCGATTATCCTTGTCGCAGTGGCAGGTCTATTGTACTTATTCTTTGGTACAGAACTCGGTGCCTCTATTAGAGCGACAGGTAATAATCCACATATGTCCAAGGCTCAAGGTATTAACACTAAATTCAATATCGTTTTAGGTCTTATGATCTCTAACGGTTTAGTCGCACTTAGTGGCGCTTTGCTTGCGCAATATCAAGGTTTCGCAGATATCAATATGGGAAGAGGCGCGATTGTCATCGGCTTATGCGCGGTGGTTATTGGTACCGCAATATTCTCAAAAGTATCTCCAAACTTCTTGGTCAGATTATTATCTGTGGGTGCTGGTTCTTTGATTTACTACATCGTTTATCAAACAGTAGTATTCATCGGTTTAGATACCGACTTATTAAAGATGCTCGCCGCAGTAATAGTTGCGTTGTTCTTAGGTATTCCATATTTACAAAAGACTATTGTTCCTCGCGTTAAGAAATGGAAGAAGAACAAAGAACTGCTAAAGGAGGGAAGTAACGTATGATTGAATTAAAAGGTATTCGTAAAGTATTTAATCCAGGAACTAGCAGTGAAACAGTGGCGATTAATAACGTCAATCTCAAATTAGAATCTGGTGACTTTATCACCGTTATCGGTGGTAATGGCGCAGGTAAATCTACATTACTCAATATCGTCTCCGGTTCTTATGAAGCGGACGAAGGTTTAATTTTATTAAACAACAACGATGTCTCCCGTTTACCTGAATTCAAAAGAGCACCTTACTTTGGAAGAGTGTTCCAAGATCCGATGATGGGAACCGCTGGCGATATGACAGTATTAGAAAACTTATCACTCGCCTTCCGTAGAGGTATGAGACGTTCCTTATTTAGATGGAGTTGCCATACCCAAGATAAAGAATTCTTCATCGAACAGCTTAAGACTTTAGGATTAGGTTTAGAAAATAGACTTAATGAAAAAGTCGGTTTACTCTCTGGTGGTCAAAGACAAGCCTTAACCCTCCTCATGGCAACCATCCGTAGAGAACCATCTCACCATATGATTAGAAGAGACTATGTCCGTTTCTACGATGGTGATAAGAAACTCGCTAAAGATGAATTTGATAAAGCATTCAAAGAAGCAAAAGAAGAATTCAAAAAGAGAAAAGCGGAAATCAAATCATCTAATGCTTCTAAAGAAGAAAAGAAAGCTCAATTAAAAGAAGCGTTTGAAAAGTTTGATAAAAAGGTGAGAGTGTTCGACCTCACTAAACCAGTTCTCTTATTAGATGAACACACCGCTGCTCTTGATCCTAAGACCGCAGCAAAGGTTCTTGAAATCACAGATGAAATTGTGAAGAAAAATTCATTAACCACTATCATGATTACTCATAACATGAAAGACGCTATCAAATACGGGAATCGTCTTATTATGATGAGCAAAGGCAATATCGTCGTTGATATTAACGGAGAAGAAAAGAAAAAACTGACTATCGAACAGTTGTTAGAAATGTTCAATCAAGCCAGTAATGATATGCTTAGCGACTCCGCAATATTAGGAGATTAAAAGCCCACAAGCAAATAAGCTTATGGGCTTTCTTTATTTATTGAATTCTTCTTTTGATATTGTTAGAAAGTATTTTTTAATGTCGCCATAATAGGAATCTAATTGGCTTAAATAACATAAAACAAAATCATAATCAGTTATTTGTTCTCTTTGTTTTTCATTAAAAATTTTCTTAAAATCTTCAAATACAACAGGATCTAAACTGGTGCCATTTTCATAAAAAAGCGGATCGGCGTCAGAAAGATATAATCTCAAGTCTTCTTCTTGGTTTTTATCCCAAATAGAATCTAAACAAAGATACATTTTCTTAAAAAGTTCATAAGCGTTGTTTGTCATTTTATTTGCCTCCTTTTTTGTGATATTTGTAGTCACGGCCGTTCGTGCCGCCATTTTGAATAATGCCATTTCTAGTATGGACCCATATTTCATTACCTTTAACTATTTTAGAATATACTTTGTTTCCATGCTTATCTATTCCTTTATAGTTTTTACTGCCTTTTGAAACCTTTTCTAATAAGAGTCTATTTTTAAAAGTGTTTGGAAGATGACCCTTGCGGTTAGCCATAATATGGTTTATTTGGTCTTTGTGTTTTGGCATTCTCGCAAATTGTTGAATATGTAATTTGAATCTTAGGCCACCTTCTCTTTTAGAAATGCCTCCAGATTTACTGCCAAAATGTCCGCTTTTAGATTTCATTCCCATAATAATGACCTCCAAAAGCTTTGGTTATTTCAGAATCAAATTGCCATATTTCTCCGCCACTGTTTTTGACAATCTTAAATATATCATTTGGTGCATAACCATAAACAATAACGACGCGCGGTTTTACATATTCGACTAATGCTTGGATGCTATTTTTTAATAATAATCTAGATTCGTTATCTCTAAGACACCCTAGTGTTCCAACTGCTACAATAGCGTTATAGCAAATTCCAGTCAACGCCAATTCATAAGTCCAATCATATGTAGCCCTAAAATTAACAATTACTTTAACATCATAAGTGGATAGAATGTAGCCAACTTCTCTACTTCTAGCCATAGCATCAATTTGCTTGTAATTTGGAAAATTGCCGTAAACCGAATAATCTGGGCAAACAACAAATGCAAAATCTTTTATTTCGTTAATTAATTGCTGAATCTCATCATCGGATCCATATTTTAGGATATTGTATATTCCATCTTTGCCGTCAAACTTGCAATCATATTCAAAGAATATGAGTCCATGATTTTTCTTGTTTTTACACTTATGTCTATTAGACCAAAGCACTAGACCAACTGGTCTATCAATTTCTATATCATCTATTTCAGGAATCTGATAAAAACCAGTATTGAAATTGGCATTTTTTAACTTCTCTGCCAAGAAGACGTCCTTATCACTTTTACGGGGACGTACCGTTTCTTCTTTTAAGGTCATAATAGAACCTCCTTTGCACGTTCTGCGTGCTTAATAATGGGAGATATGCTACTATGTATTTGCAAGATGTGCTTCAGCATATCTCTAATCGTGACCATTCGCACTGGTTGCGATTTTTTTAGCTTAAAACATTTATTATTCTTCTTGAATTTTATTGTATCTCACCTCCGCTGCTTGCCTAGAAACGTGATACGCTTTTCTAATTTCTTCGGGTTTCATCATAATGCATTCGTCATAAGGCATTAAGAATTCTGAAGCAAACGTATCTGCTTGCCATTCCGGATCGCAATATGCAGGTATATAAACATCCTCAGCAACTCTAGTCAATCTCACATCATTTTGTAAATAATGGAGAAGATAGTGACCAAGTTCATGAATTAATGTAAAAGCGCCCCTTTTATAGGATCTTCGGCAGGCTTGTTCCATAACACTTTCCTTAATATAAATAATGCCTGTGGACATATCTGTATAAGCCTCCTCTTTATCAAAGAAGACCTCATGTTCATCAGGCATAATTCTAAAATCAAAGTCGAGTCCTTTATCAGCAAATAATATTGACAACGCATCAAAAAGTTTAGGCGCATGAATATAGTCAGTATTCTCATATCCTAATAACTTTCTGATTTGCATTGCATAGCTTCTAATTGCCGCCCTACTCATAGGGCTGACTCGATCTTTACTCATATTACTTTAACTTATTGAGAATATTGAGACAGTCTTCGTCTGAGATATCATTAAGTTTTCTTGATAAAGCAAAAACCAATTTTCTTTGTTCAGCTGTTACAGTTCTTAAATCAATATCAATACTTTTTGATGATTCAGCTTCTGATTGTCGCATAACCTCACTCCTTTCCTTATTAAGATGATATTTTTCGATAATCATATCGACCATTCCTTGTGGAATATTTCTGCTACCTGCTTCAATTGCTGATAAGTAAGAGATTGATATTCCGAGTTTTTTTGCCATTGTGTGAATAGTCTCATCCTTATCAATGCGTAGTTTTCGTAGTTCTTTTCCAAATGCTGTTGCCATGTGTTCTTCCTCTAGCTCTTGTTAGGCTTCTCAAGTTATCTTTATTTAAGCATATTAAAAACAGATATTCAACAGTTTTTGTGTATGTTTTTCTACAATTTTGTGTGTTATATTTTTATAGTTAAAAACTAAATTCCAATAACTGTTTATCGTATTAGTTTAGATATTCCTCTAAATACACGGCCATTGGCTAAATCCAAAATGCCTCTGGCCTTTTTGTATGGAAGCGCACCACTAGAAGAGAAAGATAAACTTCTTAAGCAGTTCACTAATATCATTTTCTTAATGAAATAACCTGCCTTAATTTGTCTTTGTCTTTCTTGTTCATCTTTAATCTTCTTCGCGTCTTTGATGATCTTATCGCCAACTTCAAGCATCTTGTTTTTCGCAACTCTTCCAAAGAAGGATTTAAATTCACAGATAGGTGTTTCTAATGTATATGGTCTCTTAGATGGTTTATAGTCTTCTACTTCATAACCGATGAGTTTTTCATAGTCAGATTTTTCAATTTCTCTAAGTTTATTTACATCAAAATATTTTTCTTCTACTGGTAATGATTTTAAGACTTCTCCCTTAAGGGAAATCTTACTTGTTTCGACGTCTTTATTAACGTGTTCACTTAAATAGATAATGTATTCACCATCTTCTAAGACGTCATTACCGGTTTTTCTATCATAAACGAGCATATCAGCGAGTTTAATCTTTAGATTGATAATTTGCTTATCTTTCTTCTTTAAAGCGATTCTCGCGTATGTTTTGAGTTCTTTTATAGGTCTATAAATCTTACTATCTGGTTTACCAACATAGATTTGTGCTACTGCATCCACATGGATATCACCATCATTGACCGCGGTAAATGTAATATCGATATCGTTTTCATTCACTTTAGTCTTAAGACCTTCAAAGTGATATTTGCCATATGTAAGACCATAACCAAATGGGAAGTTCACATATTTCTTCGCACTAGCAAAGTATCTATATCCAACATAGATTGATTCTTTATATAGTTCGATTGGTGTGACCGCATAATCTTCACCAAATGGAACATCTGTGTATTTCTCTGGCCAGGTAAACGCTAAGTGGCCGGATGGAGAGACTTCGCCAAAGAGGAGTTTCACTAATGCTTCTCCACCATATTGACCAGGAAGGTTCATATATAACATAGCATCGATATTCTCTTTACATGGAATTTCAAATGGTGCTCCACCATACATGACAAAGATAATCTTCTTTTTGAGTTCCACGAGTTTTTCAATTAAGTGGACTTGTGGAGCATCGAGTTCCATGTTCTCTCTATCGAAACCTTCGGATTCCGCTAAGTCAGAAAGACCACCAAAGAAGATTATTGTGTCACTCTCTTCTGCGAGCTTTAATGCTTCAGCTTCTAAAATCAAATTTGGAATTGCGCTTGTTGCGCTATAACCACGAGCAAAATCATATTGAACACCATAGTTATTAAATGCGGTAAGGTTATCCACTAAATCGTTCGCATTGATTAATGCGGAACCATTACCTTGGAAGGTGATGTTTGTGAATAAATCACCGATAACACAATATCTATGATTCTTATCTAAAGGTAAGACATCTTGGTTCTTTAAAAGGACTGCGGATTTAATTGCACCTTCTAAAGCGACTTTCTTAGATTCTTTAAAGACTTTGGCATCTACTTTTTCTTCAACACGCGTCTTTTCAATCGCATCTAATAATCTAGATACTGAATCGTTAACTGTGGATTCTAAAATCATCTTATGATCCACACCATCAACGATCTTTTTAATATTCTCTTTAACCATGCCTGGCATTTCTAAATCTTGTCCGGCATTTAAAGAGATATCTCTATTAACCATTCCACCCCAGTCGGTGACAGTTAATCCGTTATAGTTAAATTTATTTCTGAGTCTATTAAGAATAAGGTAAACATTTTCACTAGCGAATGTGCCGTTGATTTGGTTATAGGAAGTCATTAACATTCCTGGGTTTGATTCTCTAATCGCGATTTCAAATGGTTTTAAATAGATTTCATTTAATGCGCGCAAATCAACCACGGAATTACCAACATATCTCCACTTCTCTAAGTTATTGCATGCGTAGTGTTTCACACACGCTAAAACGTGTTCGTCTTGAACACCGTTGATGTAATGAGAAGATAAGTAACCAGATAATAATGGATCTTCGCTTAAATATTCAAAGTTTCTTCCACATAATGGATTTCTTTTGATATTAATCGCTGGACCTAATATCGCATTGACATTGTAGTATCTACATTCAAGAGCGATTTGCTTACCAACTTTATAAAATAATTCATTATCCCAAGAAGCTGCTAAAGCACTGCCACAAGGAAAACATGTTGCAGGCAATGTTTTAACGGAAGAATCAACACCATTAGAGTTGTCGTTTTCTTTTCTTACTCCGTTAGGACCATCAGACATCACTAAAGAAGGAATATCAAAAGCTTCGATTGGTCTAGTCTTCATATTCGAATAGCCAACAAGAAGTGATGCTTTATCAAATAAAGTTAAATGTTCGAGAATGTATTTCTTATCCATAATGAGACATAAAACCCCCACCCGCAGGCAGGGGTCTTAATATATATTAAAGCTTTTCGACGCTTTCTTGAAGAACCATCTTAGATAAGTTCTTCGCTTTGCGACCTTTCTTTAACACCCTTTCACCAGGTTTGATCGCTCCTACTGGACAGACAAGTCCGCATAGTAAGCAGCCGACACATTTATCGTGGTTGCAATTTGGACGGCGTTTTTCTTTATCCCATTCCATCGCTTGGTGAGCACCATCATAACAGGAGATCACACATCTACCACAACCGACACATTTGTCGTTATTGATTTCTGGATAGACAATATAGTCTCTATCAAGTTCTTCTGCTGGAATGATGTTCTTATTAGCAAGACCCACTAAGTCTTCTAATCTATCAACACCTTGTTCATCCATATAATGCATTAAGCCATTCTTCATATCTTCGACGATACGATAGCCGTATTGCATAATACCAGTTGTAACTTGTAAATTCTTACAACCTAATAAGATGAATTCAGCAGCGTCTTCCCAAGTTTCAATACCACCGATACCGGAGATTTCCACATCCTTTAATTGAGGATTTGTTTTCATTTGTTGAATGAATCTTAAGGCGACTGGTTTAACAGCCTTACCGGAATAACCAGAAATAGATGATTTACCATTGATAATTGGTAAGCCAACTTTCTTATCTAAATCAACATTAATAATTGATTTGATTGTATTGATTGCAGCGATACCATCCGCACCACCTTCGATAGAGGCGATTGCAGGAACACACATATCAGTAATATTTGGTGTCATCTTCGCCATGAATGGTAACTTGGTACTTCTTCTAACTGCAGCGCAGTACTTCTTACAAAGTTCAGGATTGCTACCAACGTCACTACCCATCGCGTGAGATGTCATTTGAGGACATGAGAAGTTAAGTTCAATCATATCCGCACCGGCTTCGGTGACGAGTTTTGCTAAGACTTCCCAGTCTTCTTCATTACTACCCATAATGGAAGCAATAAGAACATTATTTGGGAATTCTTTCTTTAATCTTCTTAAATCAGCGAGGTTTTCTTCTAATGAATGTTCCGCGATTTGTTCCATGTTTTTAAAACCAACAAATGGTTCCGCTTCTTTTGTTAAAGCATCAAAACGTGGAGAAACTTCATCAATTAAATAATGTTTTGGTCCGATTGTCTTAAAGACAACGCCACCCCAACCTTCTCTATATGCTTTCGCACACATGTCATAGCAGTTACCAACTGG
Source organism: Caryophanales bacterium (assembly GCA_016290145.1). Lineage (GTDB taxonomy): Bacteria > Bacillota_I > Bacilli_A > RFN20 > CAG-826 > RUG13091. The sequence continues at coordinate 764 of JAEESX010000009.1, read as the reverse complement.
AGAAGATGATAAACAGAATGGGTTAGGGAATTTCACACCCATGAAGGTAATGGATAAATCTTTCTTAACCATTATTTCTTACCTCCTAAAAATCTTTTCACTTCGAAGGCGACTTCTTTACCAGAACGAACACCCCAAACAACGGTCTTTTCACCATGACCAATGTCACCAGCGAAGAACATGTTTGTATCTGGGACTCTACAGCCCCTAGCGTTCACTTCACCTTTTTCTAAATTAACACCTAAGTTATCGACATTTGCCACTTGGCCAACAGCGAGAATGATGAGATCCGCTTTGACTTTGAGTTCAGCAGGAATAACTCTGTGTTTGAATTTAACAATGCCACCTCTAGCCACTGCCACTGGGACATAGCCATCGATAATTGTGACGCCTTGTTCTTGGGCGTTTGTGAGTTCTTTCTTAGATGCTCTAAATTCAGAGAATTGTTCATAAACAACATCTGTGACATGTGGGCATCCTAATAATTTGAGTGATGTGACAACATCCATTGCAACGTCACCACCACCGACAACTAAGACATTTTCAGGAACTTTAACTTTACCTTTCTTGTCTTTACATTTCTTTAACCAATCAACGGCCTTAACGACTTTGCGGTTATTTTCAAACATTGGTAGCATCTTGCCTTCGCTATAACCAACCGCTAAGACAACTGCGTCGTTTCCTTTTCTTAAATCTTCAATCTTCACGTCTTCACCAATCTTGGTATTTAAAACGATATCAACACCGAGTTCGACGATACGTTT
>JAEESX010000030.1 GCA_016290145.1 Caryophanales bacterium | reverse complement strand
CATGCCTGATCCATCTTTATCAAGCATTTCTGCCGCTACTTGTTCCAAAACTTCTTCTGGTAACATAGCTGGTCCAGCAGAGAAATTATAAATTCTGTTTCCTTTCATGTAGGATAACTCCTTTCTAATTCTTTTTATTGTTCTCTAGGCAATTTTCTTTGCTTCGAGATAGTATCTTTTTTCACTGGCATGACCCATAGAGAAACTCTTTCTAGGTAATACCATGTCTTTTGCGACAAACTCAAAGATGTCGCTCTTGCCTAATGCTGGCATAACGATTGCCAAGCTATCAGGATTCTTGTCTGCAATCTCTAAAACGGAAGACTCATCATGAATGAAATCAACCTTCATTTCTGGGTGTTCCTTAAGATTCCTGTCGATCAATTTTTGAATGATTTGATAGGTTTCTGCAGCGCTTTTTGTGGTTTTTATGGCTTTTTTACCACCATTTTTGCTGTAAGAATACGCTAATTGACCATTTCCGTCTAAAGCATCTAACTCATCTTGGAAGTTACCGGCATTAAACAAGATACGATGGATTGGTTCAAAGATAATGCCATCATCGTAAACATTGTTTGCTTCCACTAACGCAAATCTAGCAGGATGGTTTTCTTGCTCTTCTTTACTTAATGTCTTCTTAATATTTTCCCAGTGAGCCTTTGCGGTAGCTAAGGAATGGTTGCCATCACCAACGATAAACATCAAGCCATTATTATTCTTCTTAAACATATCATTAAATTTCTTAATAACAGCTTCAGTATCCTTAACTAAATAGCCACGGATATGACCACCATTTTGATTGAGCTCAAAATCGTACAATAAATCAAGTTCTTTACGCTTAGCGTAAAGTTGTTCGATGTTTGATTTTTCTTTATCATCAAAAAGTAAGAGAGTATGAGGGAGTTCAATCGGTGCATCTTTTCTGATCTTTAATCTTGGAGGAATTCTCTCAACGATTGTCGCTTCACTAGCCTTGATTGAGCATGGAACACCACGTTCGTAGGAGTATTCTTCTAAGTCGATTGAGATAACTAAACCTAATCTTCTAACACCATAAGCAGTAATTCTTTCGACAAGGATAAAACATTCACCCATATCGACGAGTAAATTATCTTTTAGATAAGAATCAATTGTTTGATTTATTTTTTGAATATATTCGCTTTGGTCGGTGCTTTCCAGATAAGCTTCTGGATAAATCATGTGAAAAGTCGATAACTTATCACCAATCATGTCTTTCAAGTCGTTCCAATATTCGACTTGGCTAGTAAACTGATCGCAAGCAATAACGGCATACGCGGACATATCTGTCCCTTTACGCGGAAGTAGGATATGAGGGGCAACCACTATTCTTCTATTCATTATTAGCAGACACCTTGTGCGAGCATCGCATCGTATACTTTAAGGAAACCAGCAATATTAGCACCTAAAGCTAAGTTTCTTGGTTGTCCAAATTTGACTGCTGTCTCATGACATTGTTTGAAGATATTCTTCATAATGCCTTTGAGTCTTTCATCAACTTCTTCAAATGTCCATGACAAGTGCATTGCGTTTTGGCTCATTTCTAAACCAGAAACAGCGACACCACCAGCGTTGCTGGCTTTGCCAGGTGAGAATAAAACATCATTCTCATTGAAGAATCTAATGGCTTCTAAGTCGCATGGCATATTCGCGCCTTCTGCGAGCATGTAGCAGCCATTCTTCTTTAATTGTTTGGCGTTTTCTAAATTGATTTCACCTTGTGTAGCGCATGGCATTGCGATGTCACATGGAACGTTCCATAAATCTCTAGAACAATCACTGTGTTGGACACCTGGATGTTTGGCTACATAATCTTTAACGAATTCGCCTTTAGCTTTAGCTAATTCGATGATTTCGTCTGGGTTCAAACCTTTTGGATCAGCGACATAACCATTAATATCACTCATACCAACGACTGTAGCGCCGAGCTCGATTGCTTTCTTAAGCGCCATAGAACCGACTTTACCGGAACCAGAAATAATAACTTTCTTTCCTTTGAAGTCTGTATTGAAGTATGTTTTTAACATTTCTTCAGCGAAGTAACAAAGTCCATAACCTGTTGCTTCAGGACGGCCTAATGAACCACCGTAAGAGAAGTTCTTACCAGTAAAGACACCCGACCATTCGTCAACGATTCTCTTGTATTGGCCAAACATATAACCAATTTCACGAGCGCCGAAACCTAAGTCACCAGCAGGAACGTCAGTGTTAGGTCCGATATGACGATAGAATTCAGTCATAAATGACTGACAGAATCTCATAACTTCACCATCGCTCTTTCCACGTGGGTTGAAGTCAGAGCCACCTTTACCGCCACCCATTGGTAAACCGGTAAGGCTATTTTTGAATGTTTGTTCAAATCCTAAGAATTTGAGAATTGAGAGATTGACTGACTTGTCGAATCTCATGCCACCTTTATAAGGTCCAATCGCAGAGTTAAATTGGACACGATAGCCAGTGTTAACTTGGATTTTGCCAGCATCATCAACCCATGGGACACGGAATTGAATAATTCTTTCTGGCACAACTAATCTTTCAAGGATCGAGTACTGTTCAATCTTTGGATCTTTTTCAACTAAAAAATCCATGGAGTCTAAAAACTCTTCAACAGCAGCTAAAAACTCAGGTTCATTTGCGTATCTAGCTTTTACATCGGCTAAAAGATTATTTAGGTAATTACTTTTGTACATTAGTTTTTCCTCCTCTGCTTCTCTAGAGAAAAAATAAAAAATTCCCCCTCATAGAGAAATCAATGCAAACAAATATAGTAATAAGCCATAATGCATTATCTACCTTAACATTTATATAAAATGTTTTCAATTAAGAAAAATATTATATATTTTTTAGATTAGCTGAAATAATCTATTTCTTTTTTGATTTTTTGTTATTGTTTTTCGCAGTCGCAACAATCGCGCCTACACCTAATACGCCACCCACAACTGTAGCGACAACTGCGGTACCCACTTTGACTTGTTTAGATACCTTGTCGCCATAGTAAATGAAGTTAGCAAAATGCTCACAGTTATTTGTGATGAAGTTATAGTACTTCCCATTAAAACGTGGGGAATTTACATAGCTTTTTGCTCTTTCCACGACTACTTCTGGATCATAAGAAGCACAATATGGGGATTGGATTTGAAGTGTTCCGCCTAATAAGAATCTATCAAGCGAAGATTCAATAATTTGCATATCTTTTTTGTTTTTTGCGAGGTCTTCATCGCCCGCAGTGAAATGAACCACACGGTCATTACTAACAGCAATTCCGTAATGGTAATATCCAGTCTTACGATGGACTCTTAATATATCGCCTGCTTGAGGTTTTAATCGTTTCTTCCAACTCATGAATAATATTATGAAAAAGAAAACTGGATTTCTCCAGTCTTTTTATTTTAATAAAGCTTATGGGTTAAGCCCATGTATTCTTTGTATAACTTCAGACAGGCTTTTCTATCTAATTCAATGACGAGTTTTTCTCTTTCGCCTGGTTGTTGCATTTGATAGAACTTAGCATCTCTAAATCCGATTTCTTCTGTATCGATAATATTACATCCGTAATATACCTTTTCAATATTTGCCCAAAGAATCGCAGACATACACATTGGGCATGGTTCGCCTGTTGTGTATAATTCGCATCCACTTAAATCGAATGTACCTAATTTCTTACAGGCTTTATGGATTGCCATCATTTCACCATGGCATGTTGGATCGTTATTTTTGAGAACTTGGTTATGACCTTTGCCGATGACTTCGCCATCTTTAACAATGACCGCACCAAAAGGACCACCGTGTCCTGCTCTAATACCTTTTCTGGCTTCGTTAATAGCCATACGCATATATTTGTTCATAAGGTTACCTCTAGCAATAATTATAATGGAAATTCGCTGTTAGTTTACTTTAATTCAGTAAAAAATAAAGCATTTCGCTATAAATAAACTCCAATTATGTTATAATTCTTTCGCTATTTCGTATAAAGGAGGACATATATGGTTAGTAAAAAATTAGCCATTGAAGTTCTTAATGAAGCACTTGCAACAGGTGCTGACTATGCAGAAATTTTCTACGAAGATTCTCATGGTTATTCATTAAGCATTGAAAATGGTAAAGTCGAAACCTCAACATCGCAAGTTGCTAATGGTGTTGGTTTACGTTTATTAAAAGATAATCAATGCGTATATGGTTACACTAATGACTTATCCAAAAAAGGATTAGTCTCATTAGCGCAATCACTACGTTCATCTTTCAAAGGTGAAAGAAAAATCACCGTTGAAAAACTTGATATGATTAGAGCCAAAAATCGTAACCCTGTTGTAAACAGTTATGACAATGTCTCTAGAGAAGAAAAGATTGCCTTAGTAAGAGAAGGTATTTCCGCAATCGAAGAATTAAAAGATCCACGTATCGTTAGATATATTGGTAGCTTTGTTAACTCTCATAGATTTGTGGCAATCTTCAATTCCAAAGGAAAATGGTTCAAACGCGATTCTGAATTCGGTCGTTTAGCATATGTGACAGTCGTCGCAAATCAAAATGGCTTCGAAACAGGCTTTGAGGGCCCTGGATGTCAACAAGACATCTCATACTTCAGAACAGTGAAGAAACCAAGAGAGGTCGCCTTAAAAGCAGCGAAAACAGCATTATTAATGCTTGATGCAAAAGAATGCCCAAGCGGAAAGATGCCAGTTGTTATCGGAAATGGCTGGGGCGGTGTCTTATTCCATGAATCTTGTGGTCACCCATTAGAAGCTTCCGCAGTCTCTAGAGGATTATCATGTTTCAGTGGTAAAGAAGGCGATATGATTGCCTCTCCAATCGTCAGTGCAGTTGATGATAGTACAATTCCAAATGCTTGGGGTTCTATCGATATCGATGACGAAGGTAACTTAGGTGAAAAACGTTTACTCATCAAAAATGGTAAGTTAGTTAACTTCATGATTGATGACTTTAATGGTAGAAGAATGAATAGAGAAGGCAATGGTTCTTGCCGTAGACAAAACTACAAATATTGCCCAACATCTAGAATGTCTAATACCTATATTTGTAATGGTAAAAACACACCAGAAGAAATCATTGCCGCAACTAAGTTAGGTTTATACGCAGTTGGTTTCAACGGTGGATCGGTAGATCCAACAACAGGTGAATTCAACTTCGGTTGTTCCGAAGCATACATTATTCGTGATGGTAAAATTGCTGAACCAGTTAAAGGCGCAACATTAATCGGTCACGGTAATGAAATTCTCAAGAAGATTGATATGGTTGGTAACGACCTCGCATTAGCTGAAGGTATGTGTGGCGCAGCCTCAGGTAGCATCAGAACATGTGTCGGTCAACCTACATTAAGAGTTAGCGAAATCACAGTCGGTGGTCGCGGAGGAGAATTAAAATAATGAAATACGATAAGTTTTTTGAACTCGCGAAAGCCGCGGGCATTGAAGAAGCAGAATTATATGTTGGCGAAAGCTATTCATTACAATTTTCCTTATTCCATAGTGAAGTTGATAACTACTCTTCCAACAAATCCATGACCATCCTTGCAAGAGGTTTAGTTAATGGTAAATTCGGTACCGCGAACTGCGATTCCTGGTCTTCTCAAAGAGCTCAATACCTCGTTAATGAGATTGTTGCTAATGCAAATGTCATCGAAAATGAGGATCCAGCATTCATCTTTGAAGGTTCCAAAAAATACAAGAAAGTTAATACTTTCAATAAAGAATTAGGCAATATCTCTGTCGAAGAGAAAATGAAGAAATTGTTTGATTTAGAAAACTTGATTAAGAAGGGCGACCCACGTATTACAGAAGTTGCCGCTGTCGGATATGAAGAAGAAGCCTCAAGTTCCACAATTATGAACTCAAAAGGCCTTAAATTAACGCAAAAATCAAATTATTTCGTCTATTACGCTGAAGCTGTTGCCAAAGAAAATGACCAAACAAAATCCGGTTTTGACCTCTATTTAGGCAACAATTTTGCGGAATTCAAACCAGAAGAACTTGCAAAAGAAGCTGTCCGCAAAACAGTTAGCCAATTAGGCGGTGAAGCATGTGAATCTGCGACCTATAAAGCAGTCTTAGCACCATCAGTTGTTAAGGATTTCTTAAACTTTTATATCGGTAATGCTGATGCAGAAGAAGTCCAAAAACGTTCCTCATTATTTATTGGAAAATTAGGCCAAAAGATTGCTTCCAAGAAGATCACAATCGAAGATAAACCATTACAAAGAAATGTCTTTGCTAGATGGTTCGATGATGAAGGTGTTGCAACCTACAATAAACCAATTATTAAGAATGGCGTCTTACAAACATACCTTTATAATTTAACAACAGCCGCTAAAGAAGGTGTTGAAACAACAGGTAACGCAAGCCGCGGAGGCTCTAAAATGGGCATCTCACCATTCTTCGTTGCATTAAAACCAGGCAAAAAGAGCCAAGAAGAACTCTTCCAAGACATTCAAGATGGTGTTTACATCACATCTGTCACTGGTTTACATGCTGGTTTAAATCCACAATCAGGTAACTTCTCATTACAATCCAGTGGTTTCTTAGTGAAAAATGGTAAGATCGATAGACCATTAGATGTTATTACAGTTTCTGGAAACTTAGTGGAAATCTTCAAGGATGTCCAAGAAGTTGGTAATGACGTTAAAGTCTTCCCAAGCGCAGTTGCTTGTTCATCATTACAAATAAAAAAGATTGTCGTGTCCGGGAAATAATTCGGTTATACATAATCAAGGGTGGCAATAGCCACCTTTTTTTCATATAATGGATTATTGGAGACTTTGCTCTATGAAAAGAAGAAAATTAACATTCACAATCGCATCAGTACTATCAATCAGTTTCCTAGCAGTTGTTGGTGGCTATGTTGCAAAGAGTTATGAAAGTACATCATACGAAGTTATTGAAAAAGCTTCTGCAACTTCTATTAGCAATGCAGCTGTAGGCGGAGGACTTGCTGGTGCTGGAAATTATTATGATGGTATCAGCGATTCTTTAACTGGCGATGATTTATTAAACGCGTTACATACATTGAATAGTCAAAAAAGAACCAGAACAGTTGGATATGCTGGTTTTAGACAATTCGCAGCAACATGTGATGCAGATCCAGATGGTTCTGGAAAAATTATTGGTTTCTATGACAACGCAAAATTAGGTCCTTCATGGGATGGCGGAAGTACATGGAACAGAGAACACGTTTGGCCAAATGTTCGTGATGGCGACAAAGTTGAAAATGATGCTCATATGGTAAGACCTGCGGCTAAATCCACAAATAGTGATAGAGGCAGTAAAGGTTTTGGCACAGATTCATATGATCCAGGCAAAGATGTCGCTTATTATAGAGGCGCAGCAGCAAGAATTATTTTCTACGCAGCCATTGCTGATACTTCTTTAAAAGTTGTTGATTATTCATTCCCATATGATGGTGTCCAAAATGGAAATCATGGTTATGACGTTGGAACAATGGGTTCCTTAAGCGATATGCTTCAATGGAATTTACAATATTTGCCATCTGATACTTCTTTCACAGGCGCAAATGATTTAGCTAGAAGAACAGAATTATCAAGAAATGAAAAGATTCAAACTGCTTCCAATGGACAAGGTAATAGAAATCCATTCATTGATCACCCAGAATATGCTTGTAAAATTTGGGGCAATACAAACGCTAAAACAAAACAAATCTGCGGAAGCGCTCCAGTAACATCTACAGTTACATTAGATAAAGGTTCCGCTACATTAGAAGTCGGTCAAACAGTCACTCTTGCTGCAACATCAAGTAATGGTGGAACAATTACCTGGGAAAGAGGCAATGCTAATTTGGTCACAATCTCTTCAACAACCAGTGCATCAGGTTCCTCTATCACTGTTACTGCTATTGCTCCAGGAAGCACCACAATCACTGCTAAAAATAGTGATAATGCTAGTGCTTCAGCAACAATTACAATTAATGCACAAACACAACCATTAAAGTTGAACCACACCACTTTAAATTTAGCGGTTGGCGAAAAGGCAGAATTAATCGCTACAACCAATGATGGATCTTCAGTAACCTTTGGTTTTGAAGATGTTGCATACAAAATCCTTGGATTTGGTAGTTCTAAAGCAGAAAGCGGCCAACCATTAAAACTTACTGGTTTAAAAGATGGCACAACCACTATTACTGTAACTGCCGGCAATGGCGCGACTACAACATGTGTAGTAAAAGTGGGCACAGGTGTTTATAAAGAAGATAAAAATAACAAAAACAAAGGCGCTCCAAATATTCCACTCATCGTGGGATTAAGTGTTGGCGGAGGCGGTGGCTTAATATTAGTCGCCGGCTTAGTTGTCCTAATAGTCTTAATCGTTAAGAAAAGAAAAGCAGCCTAAATAATTTCATCAGCATGGTATAAAAACAGTTTTAGTTCATACCATGCTTTTTTTATGTAAAAATTTATATAGGTATTTTCGACTAATTAATTTATTAATTAAACAAAATTGTG
>JAEESX010000008.1 GCA_016290145.1 Caryophanales bacterium | reverse complement strand
ATGACTGATCAAATTAGATTAGATTTAGTGGAAGAAGGAGAAGAACCTGATTTCCGCGGCACTTGGAGTGGTGTTACTTATACTAGTAAGAATCCTGATGTTGTATCAGTGGATAATAAAGGTAATATCACCGCTTTAAAAGTGGGCAATGCAAGAATTGATATTAAAATAATGTCTTGTACTGTTTATGTAGATATTAGTGTTATTGCTAAAGAATTAGATTATGTCACTATTAAGAATGCTAGAAAGACATTTATCAAAGATAAGACATTTGTTCCTTCATTTAATTTAATAGGAACATTAAAAGGTGGATTCACTGAAGAGATAACTGAATATAGTGTTGATTCTAGTGAAGTTAATATGCACGTAGAAGGTGACTATACAGTTACTGTTTCTGGTGAATATTTAGAAAAACCATTTGAGGAATCTTATGAAGTATCGGTTATTGATGCAGTTAATTATTCTCCTAAGTCCTTAGATTATAACTATATGGGTTTACTCAATCAAACTCCTTGGACAGAAGATAATGGTCGATATATGCCTAATAGTGGTTCTATCAAATCCTTAGTTATTCCTGTGTGGTTTGCTAATAGCAGTTCCATGATTAGTGATAGAGATATGGTTAGAGAAAAGTTAAATATTGCCTTTAATGGTGCTCACCAAGAAAATGGATGGAACTCTGTTAAGACATATTATTATGAGTTATCTAATCACGCACTTAACTATAATGCGACTATCGCTAACTGGTATGAAGTTGGACAACCATTCTCTTATTACGATGACAATAGTGCAAATAAAAAACAATTAGTGCTTAACGCAGTGGATTGGTATTTCACAAATAATCCAAGTGATAGCAGAAGTAGTTATGATAGCGACCATAATGGAGTTTATGACTCCATATGTATCCTTTATGGTAGTAATGAATCCGATACAGGTATGGTTCGTTTTGAAAACTATTCTAACGCCACTGACAGTGATCATCCAGGTGTTAAATACCATATGTGGGCTTCAATCTTTGAAGCATTAGATGATACTAATCATAGTGATGCAGATAGCCATGTCTTTATTCATGAAACCGGACATATGTTAGGTTTAATGGACTATTACGATTATGGTGGAGATACAAGACCTGCCGGTGGATTCAATATGCAAGAGCATACCACAGGTAGTCACGAAGCCTTCTCTATAACCGCATTAGGTTGGGGTAAGGTTATCGTTCCTGAAACCGATACAGTTATTGAACTTGAAGATTATGAATCTAGCCATGTTGCTATATTATTAAGCAATCATCCAGAAGACGCTAATTCTCCATTTGATGAATATATGTTATTAGAGTTATTTGCGCCTACAGGCACAAAGAAATTTGATGCGACATATAAATGGAAGGGATTCTATTCTAACGGACCACAAGAAGCCGGTGTGAGATTATGGCACGTTGATGCGAGATTAACTCAATTTGGTTCTAGTGGTTACAGCACTAACTTAGTGACTGATCCAACACTAGGTAGAGTTACAGAAGCATTCACTAATACTTCAACTGGTACAAACCATGGTTCTAAATTAGGTGAAGAATATAATAGATACTCTATTCTCTTTAATGTTAGAAATAACGCTCCTGAAGAAGACTCTTTAGGCAACAAGATTAAAGTTATTAATGAAACTCACTTATTTAGAAGTGGCGATTCCTTTAACTGGAACGACTTCACCAATCAATTCCCAGATGGCAATAAGATGGATTGTGGTGAGACATTCAGTTGGCAATTCTCCGTTGATAGCATTAGTACAGTTGATGGCAAAGCAGTAGCCACGATTAGTATTGAAAGAATATAAAAGTTATCAATTAATTAGACACACTTATGTGTGTCTTTTTTATTTGCTTCTTTTGTGCAAATAAATACATTTATTAACATAAAAATATTCCTGATTATTTCATAATTTTTTGCTATTATATAGACCTATGTATATGCCAGTTAAAGCAAAAAGAATATTTGTTATAGTCTCACTAATAGCGACAGCGTTAGTGTTACTTCTTGAATGTCTTCCAAATTCTTTAGTGACTGCGAAGTGGTATTTTGATGAAGCAAATAAACCTGCTTATCACATTATTACTACAAGTTATTGGGATCCAAGACCTATGGCATATGGTGTAGTTACTCCATTTATCACATTCTTACTTACTATCGCCTGTATAGTTATTCTTTCTATTAGAGTTAAAAAGCCAAACTCCTTAAGAGCGGTTAGCATGGGATTAACTACATTTACCTTTATTGCATCATTTATATACTTTGCATTCGCAAATTGTGAAGAAGCGGTGACTATATCTGCAATCTTTATTACTGCGTTGATGTTCGCGGTTGCTATTTATAATGGTGTGATTTCATCTTATTTCAGATACGAGGCAAAAGTTGGTTACTATTCTCCAAGAAATAATATTTATTATGGCAATAGAAAACGCGATGATTTGCCAAATGTAAAAATCATCTATTTTGCAGGTGGCTGTTTCTGGGGAGTAGAAAGATACTTCTCACAAGTGAGGGGCGTTGTTCAAACCACAGTGGGCTATGCAAATGGCACGAAGAAAAATCCTTCCTATGAAGATTTAAAGAAAGGATTAGATGACGCCGCGGAAACAGTACAAATCTTATATGATGAACACGAGGTTTCTTTAGAAAAGCTAATTGAATTATATTTAAGAATCGTTGACCCATTCTCTAAGAATAAACAAGGTGAGGATGAAGGCATTCAATATAGAACAGGTATATATTTCACTAAGATGGGTGATGAAGAGATTGTTAAAACATATTTCGATGGACTCAATTTGAAAGATCATAAGATTGAACTTCTATATCTTAAACAGTTCTATCCCGCAGAAGAATATCATCAACAATATTTACAAAAGCATCCTGATGGTTATTGCCATGTCAATATGGCGGTTCTCCATGAAGATGAGAAAAAATCAAAAGAAGAAAATTAAAAATCAGCCGATAAAGACTGATTTTTTTAAACATTTGTAGTATTCTACTTATTGATATTCTAGAAACTAGTGGAGGTATCAAATGGCTTTACTAAAATGCCCAGAATGTGGTGAAACTATTAGCGATAAAGCAAAAATATGTCCTCATTGTGGTTTTTCTTTAGAAGAAGGAAAGACCGCTATGGAAATTAGCAATAATTCTGAACCGGTTATAACTTTTATTAAATGGAGTTGCGCAGGTCGCATTGTGAGTTTAGGAATATTCCATAATATTCTTGTTCCAATGATAATCCTCCTCCTTCTTATAATAAAAAAATATTATTTTGCAGTAGGTCTTGGCACTGCTTGGCTGATTCTCTCAGTTTTTCTTGCTCTTGGCGTAGTTAGTGTCATTAAAACTAATGTAAAAACAAATACTTACGCTGGTAAGAGTGTGAAATATTATAAGAAAACCAATTGCTTTGTTTTTGAAATGCCTGATGGATGCGACATAATACCTGCTAAAGATGTTATCCAATTTGATGGACCTATCTTGTTAAAAGTTGCATATTATGTGAATGGCAATAAGACTTCAAAAACTTATGGATATATGGCAAGACTAGATTTTATTAAATTAAGACAATTTCTTAATAACACTAAAAACAATATGCAGATAGAAGGAAAATAATCACTCCGCATCGAGTGATTTTTTTCTTGAATACATCAATGTATAATTAATTTCGACAAAAACGATTTTTTAAATTGTTTTATTTATTAGAGATGGAAAAGATTAGCTATTCGGTTATTAGAAAACTCTGCTCACTATCTAAAGAAGAAGTGGATGAATCTTTTAATATCATCTTTAACAAGTATCGTTATCTCGTTTACTATGTCGCTTTTGACATATTAAAAGATGATGAAGAAAGTAAAGATATCGTTAACGATACTTTCTTAAAGATGTATGAGAAAAGAGGCTCATTCTTGAATGAAACTAAGCTCAAGTATTTCTTACTCGTGACAGCGAAGAATCTTTCTATAAACCGCTATAAAGAGTTAAAGAACCATCTCTCTTATTCCGATGATATGAGAGGAGAAGAAGATAAGAAGAACATTTCTTTATATCTAGATGAATTTAAAGATTTATTAGATGAAGAAGAATATAACTATTTAGTTCTTCATATCGTCTGCGGATTCTCTTTTAGAGAAATCGCTGAAGATAAGAAATTAACAACTTCTCAAGTTTCTTCTAAGTATCAAAGAGGAATTAAGAAACTTCGTGATTACTATGGAGGTAGGAGTTATGAACAAAACTGAGAAACAATTTAAAAAAGATTTCGAGTTTAAGATTGAGAAGCAAGATATCAATCTAACTTTTGATACTAGACAACTAGAAGCCAATTATCCTAAACCAAAGAAGAAATTCCCATGGAAGGTGGTGGTTCCTGTTGGCTGCTCTTTAGCTACACTTGGTCTTATTGTTGCGGGATGCGCCGCATTTATTAATACATTTTTAATGAAAGACAGTGGTGTTCAAACTAAACGAATGAGATTATCGATGAATGAAATCTCTATTGCTAAAAGCAATACATTTAGACCATTAAATACAGTTAGCTATCCAGATGGCACAGAACCAACCAAAAGTATGATTAGTGAAGATGAAGCAACCGCTTATAACAATTTCTCTAATTTGACATATCATTCTTTAGTTAAAACAGGTAGAAAAGAAAACATGACTTATAGTCCTGTCGGCTTATATTCCGTTCTTAATGAAATTTATGGATCTATCTCTAGAGAAAATTTGGCGGAAAGATTTGATACATTACTTGGTTTAAATGAAGAACAACGTGTTGCTTTCTATAAGAAAGTAATGATGGCCAATTCCTTTGCGGATGATGAATCCACAATTCAATTAAAGAACGCGGCTTTCTTCCGATCAGGCTATGAATATTCAACTTCTTATGTTGAAAAATTAACCAAACTCTACACAATGGCATACTCATGTGATTTTAATAACGATGGTGATGTTAACAAAATGCTTGAGTGGGCTAATGATGCCGTTCACGCAAAGGGATTTATCAATAAGGATTTCTTAGAACTTGATGAAAAAACTATGCTCGTTTGGTTCTCAACTCTATTCTTTAAAAATGCTTGGGAAAGCAAATACTTAAGTAAAGAGAATACAAAAGGCGATTTCTATCTAGCTAATGGTGATACTAAAAAAGTTACTTATATGCATCATTCATATTTCGTTCCTCATTATTATGATTATGGAACTTATATCTCAGTTAAAGACTACTACGCAAATGGTAATGCTTCAGTGACATATATTGTTCCTAAAGATGAAAAAGATGATATCTTTGAACTCACCAAAAACGTTAATGTTTTCAAAGAAAACGAAGATAATAAAATTGTTCCAGAATGTCCTGAAGGTGAAGATGAGGAATATTGCCACTATGCGCACAATAATATAGAAGTTCGCTTAGCGACACCTAAATTTAAAAACTCAATTGACTTTGACTTTGAGAATTCGATGGTGGATTTAGGGCTTGGAGATATGTTCAGTCCTGTTTACGATTCTTTCCATAACGCCTTTACCGATTCTCGACTTGATGGCTTCAAACATTATCTTGGTATTATGAAGCAAAAGAACCAAGTTGAATTCAATGAAGATGGTTCCGTTATTAGAAGCTTAACTGTAGCAACTATGAAAGCAGAAAGCGGCATACAAATGGATACCGATATCTTACAAGTTAAACTCAATCAACCATTTATCTACATTATTAGAGACATCAACGATACACCGATATTTGTCGGACATATTGATAATCCAACTTATTAAAAAAGTCGCTCCTAACCGAGCGATTTTTTGTTGATAAAATCAACATTATGCTACAATAAAACTATAAAGAGGTATTCATATGCCATACACAAAACAAGAGATACACGAGATTGTTTTATCTCAACGAGAATTCTTTTATAGTGGAAAAACTTTAGATTACAAATTCCGTAAGGAACAACTAAAGAAACTTAAGGATGCGATTAATGCACATCAACAAGACCTGGTAGATGCTTTACATACTGATTTAGGTAGATGTGATGCTGAAGCCTTCTTCTGTGATATCGGTGATACCACAATGGAGATTGATGAATATATTCATGGTCTTCGTAAATGGATGAAACCAGAAACTCATTTCTCAGGACTTGCTTGTTTTCCATCAATGATTACGAAAGTGTATAAAATGCCTTATGGTGTCTCTTTAATCATTTCTCCTTTTAACTTCCCTGTCCTTTTATCTTTGGGCGTTCTAGCGGCCTCTATTGCGGGTGGTAATACCGCTTTAGTGAAGATGTCATCTAAATCCGCGAAGACTACAGAAGTTATTAAGAAGATATTAGATGAAACATTCCCAAGAGAATATATTGCCGCGATTGATGGTGGACATGATGTTGCTGACTTCTGTTTAGAAGAAAGAGTGGATAAGATCTTCTATACAGGTTCACCAAAGGTGGCTAAACACGTTATGGAGATGGCAAGCCAGAACTTAACACCAGTAGCGTTAGAACTAGGTGGAGAAACAGGTAACTGGTGTATTGTGAGAAAAGATGCTGATTTAAAAGACGCTGCTAGAAAGATTGCTTTCTTTAAGATTTGTAACTCTGGACAAGTATGTATCAACATTAACCAAGTAGCAGTGGCTAAAGAAGTTGCGGATAAGTTTATTGAAGAACTTAAAGCCGCAATTATTAAACAAGTTGGCGAACAACCTCATTTAAATGAGGAATATCCAAAACTCATCACTCATCGAGCGTACACAAATATCGCTGAAGAAGCGGAACAATATAGAGATAGAATTCTCTTTGGAGGAGTTGGTGATGATAGTGCTGATAAATACTCGCCAACAATTATCTATCCAGTAAATATAGACGAACCAATCGTTAACCATGAAATCTTTGGACCATTACTTCCTATCGTTCCATTTGAAGATAATAAGATTGATGATTTGTTAGATGTAATGGCAAGAAGAGAACACGGATTAGCGCTATACCTATTCACCAAGAATAAGAAGTGGGCAAAAAGAGTAATGCAAACGCAACAATATGGCGGTGGATGTGTTAATGAAGTGTGCTTACACCTTATGGTGAAAGGCGTACCATTCAATGGTACAGGACATTCTGGTATGGGTGCATATCATGGTATATGGGGATTTAGAGAATTCACTCATCCAAGTACAGTATTATTTGGTAAGACAAAGATGAACCTCTCATTAAGAGAACATCCATACACTCCTAAGAAAAAGAAACTTTTCTCCAAATTTTTGAAATAAATTACGATTTAATCAGCGGTTTTCATAATTAGATGTATACTGACTTTAATATATGAATAAAGAAAGATTCATTAGGCTTTATATCTTTAGTGGTGAAGAATTGTCTCATCCTGCGGCAATGCCTAATTGGCGTAAGAAAGAGATTGATCGTGCCTCTATCATGTATAAACGTGATAAGACTTTAATTTGGCGTGCTTTATCATTAGCGGTTTATCATTGCTTAGGTATACCAGTTATGAAGTTACATCCTCATAAGATGATGACTGGTAAATTAGTTATTGATAAATACCACGTTTCTTTATCCCATAGTGGTGACCGCTTTATGGTGGGTATATCTAGTCATAATATCGGTGTGGATATTCTTAAGAACTCTGAATATCGTTATTACGCATTAATTGAACACAAAGAATTCTGGTCCGCAGGAGAAAAGAAGATTATCTATGATAAAGAAGAAAAAATAGAATCATTCTTTAATATATGGACCAGAAAGGAAGCTTTATATAAGCTTCTTAATCCACATTTTGCTTATACTGAGAATAGAAATAAAGTGGATACCACACAGTATCCTGAACATATGTATATGAACGGTTCTTTAGAAGGAGAAGAGCATTTCTTCGCAGCTTGTAGTAAACTACTTTATGCTGGTGTGGAACCAGAAATCATTACAAATCTAAAGATTGATCAATAAATATGAAAAAGTTATTAATATTCGCTCTTCCTTTTATCGTTTTACCTATGCTTAGTGCTTGTGACCAGGCTAAAAAGAATGGCAATGGTTATGGTGTTTTTTTAGGTGCAACCGATAAAGATACGGATAAGATTATGAAATACGATATCGTTTGTATCGATATGGATGAGTTCTCCGAGAGTAATATCCAAAAGTTAAAGAAAAACCACACACAAATATATGCTTATTTATCCATTGGTTCTTTAGAAAACTATCGTAGTTATTATGAAGAGTTTAAAGACATCACCTTTATGGATTATGAGAACTGGTCTGATGAGAGATGGGTGGATGTTTCTAATACTTTATGGCAAAGCCATATCAGTAATGAAGCCGATAGATTAAAGGCTTTAGGTGCGGATGGTTTATTCATGGATAACTTCGATGTTTATTACTTCGCAAAAGAAGAATATATAGACACCACACAAGAGTTTTCATGGAGCATCTTTGAGGGCTGCAAGGCCATACTTGATAACTTAGCCACAAAAGACTTAAAACTCATGATTAATAGTGGAACCGACTTCTTGTATGAACTAGGAAAATTCTCTTCTATAACCTCTTTCTTTGATATTGATGTATACGCACAAGAATGTGTCTTTTCAAATATTGAAGATTATGAAAATGATGTCTTTGGTAGGCAAGAGAAAGAACAACAAGATTATCTCTTTGAGATGATTGACATGATGAAAGAACATTTCGAAGTATTACTCATTGAATACACAACCGATCAAGAAGTAGTGAAAGATATTAAAGATTACTGTAAGAAGAATCACTTCTCTTATTACATATCAAATAATGTTGCTTTAAAGGCATAAGAAAAGATCCACGTAAGTGGACCTTTTATTTAACAAGCTTAGCTTATTTCTTTTCTTCCAAGATTTCAGCGCGGCGAGCTTTGCATAATTTTGCGAGTTCCATTAAGGCTTTACGGGCTCTGCCTGCTGCGGCTTTGTTACCTTTGACGACGAATTTTTCGTTTTCTTCGACGTATGCTTCATAAGCGGCTTTGATTTGTTCGTTTGTTGACATAATTTCTAATGGCCAAATTCTTGGCTAACCTTTCTATATTTATTAAAACAAATTTTTACCTAAAACATTAAAACTTTTTCGTTTTTCAGTTACACATAAGGTAAAATGATAACTGAGGTATTATTATGGCAACATTAAGAAGATATTGCGGTAATGCAATTTTAACTATTGATGGGGATCTTATTAGGGAATATTGTGGTCCCGCTATCTATCAGATAGATGACAATAAATTAAGAAAGTATTGTGGCAACGCAATCTATGAGTTTTCTGGTCAAACAATTAGAAGATATTGCGGACCAGCAGTCGCGACATTTGATGGCCATTTAGTGAGAGATTACTGCGGTCCTGCTAGATACCAAGTTGATGGGAATATTATTAGAGAATATTGTGGCAAAGCGATATACCAAGTAGATGGTTTTATGACCGGTCTGCAGTGGATGGCGCTTATAACTTTGTTATTCGTTATTGGATAGAAAAAAGTCCGTGGGAACGCGGATTTTTTTAAATTTTAATTTAATAAAATATGTATATCGATTAAAATATCGTATAGGTATTACTGGAGGATTTTTTATGAATAAAAGAATTCCAATTATTCTCATGTCCATGTCTGCGATGCTTTTAACCGCATGTGACACAGGCATCAGCCAAGAAAAATTTGTTAATCAATTGAACAGCACAAAAGCTAATCTCACTCTTGATAGTGAAGTTCTTGATAATGTTCATATCCAAGACAAATCTAGCCTCAATCAAACCAACTATAAAGAAGGGGAATTTTATAGCAAGGTTTCCGGGCTAATCCTCACAAGAGTCGTCGAATATGTTTGGAAAGACGAAGATGGTAAATATTACCATTACAAGAAGGATCTTCTTAACACTGTTGATACAGAATTAACAGAAGAAGCATTCAACATCAAGATGGCCACATTACGTGGTGATATTTGTGCAAAACTCAATGAAGGTATCGCCGAATGCGAAAACTTACTTAGAGACGAACCAGTTGGCTACACAAATGTAAAGAATTCCTTCTATCAAACCATCAAAGGTGAATATAGATTAAATTCCACAATGACATATAAAGCCAGCGAAGAGGCAGAAGAACAAACACGTAAAGTTATGTTCTTGATGAAAAAGAATTTACCAATTAAATACACTGTGAAACTCGATAGTGAATCCACAGTTAAGTATTCATTCGGTAATGCTTCATTCACTAAACCAAGCCGTGGTTCAACAGACGGCGAATAATCTACATTATTAATTCCACGCTATGCGTGATTCCCTATGAAGCGTAACAAATTTGAAGACTACAACGAAAAAGGTTCAATTAAAGAATCATTAAACATTAAAAAGGAGGAGAATAATTCTCCTTTTAGTGATTCTTTTGTCTTCAAAAAAGAAGAGAACAAGATTACTTGGACTAATGAATACACTTCAGAAGGAAAAGAAATAAATTCTAACGAAACTAAGATCAATAAACAGGTCGATAAAGAAGAACCTAATATTGATCAAAAAGATATCGAAAAAGTTACTAGCGCTACCGCAAAAGTGGGTACCGCAGTCACAACAACCGCAGCAGTGGTTACTACCGCAGTTGTGGCAGTTGTTGGTATTGACTTAGTAACTACCGAACTCGTGGATGATCTTCCACAAATCTGTCAAATCAGCGAAGTTGTTTCAACAAGCTCAACAATTTCCTTTATTTTAAATATCGGTAACGATGAAGACGAAGCCTATAGTAGCGATCCCGGTGCGGATTGCAATTTGGTCGTGGAATTAACTTGTGAACAATACGATGATGTTAAAGAAATTCCTATTAGGAATTATGGTGAGACGCAAGGTGAGTTCACTGATTTATATGAAGAAACTGATTACACAATTAACGTGTATCAACCATCTTTCTTATACCTTGAAAGACAATATATTTTAGAAGAGCCAGTTACTGCCTCTACTGAAAGAGGTAGAAGAAATACTATCTCTCTAGAGATTGAAGTTGATCCACTTGGTAATGATGTCTATTACACAACCATTGACTATGTCAATACTTTAGGCATTAACTTATATAACTATCGTTTATGCATCTTTGAAAATGAACCTAATGAATCTACTTCTGAATATCAACGCGATGGATATGCTTATCTTGATGATAATGACCCATTTAGCAGACAAAAAGTCGAATGGTATTCTAATGCTAGAGGCCATGAAATCTATGTCGCATTATACGCGACTACGGATGATGCGGGCTATATTGCCACACACACCGATCCAAACGGACAATCCGCAGGTGGCCGTGAAGATGAGATGAGTCTCTATTTGTTCTCTAACTTAGTTAATTTATCAAGTATTGAAAAAGCACAAGCCACAATTGAAGACGCTGTTTATATTGAACGCGTTACTTCAGAAGGTAGTGCTGAAGAAACATATAATATGTTTATTGGCTGCTCCGCGGATGATTATGCTAGCGTGTACGAACGCACAACCATCAGCGCGATTGAAGTTGAAAGAGCAAGTGGTGATACATTATCAATGACATTCCCAAATAATAGCCAATATAACTTACCACTTAACGAACCATTCGCTGTTAACTTTGCGAACGTTTCTTATGCACCATATAAATTTACAGTCACAACTGTATCTCACCGCGCAGAAGACGTTGAAGAATGGAATAACAATAATCCAAATCCATCTAGCGGACCTGCGACAGTGGCTACCGGTGCGGAAACCATCTTATACACAACAGTGATTCATTTCGGTCAAATTCCAACTGAACAGCAACAAGTTGAACCATCTCTTACAGGCGCAAGCTTTATGAAGATTGGTACACCAGAAAACGGAATGATGTTAGGTATGAATATCGAAGTGGAAGATCCTGGTGAACATATTGATAATACAAAATATTCTATCTTCCTATCTTATAACAAAGACCGTGATGGATTATTCCATGTCGAATATGAATACATATTAAGCAAGATTGAATTCACTGATTATTATCGCGTTGAAGGCATCGAAGAAAGCGATTTAAGCGCGATGTATGATTTGAGTTACGAATTATATGCGATGAGTGACTATAACACTGAATATGGTGCTTATCAAAAGGTTACATTAGGAACAGGAACTGGAGATATTAGTAGTCTCACAGATACATATATTGATGGTTCTTTAAACCTCGCTTGGAGACCTGATGCATCTGTCGCAGATAGTTATCAATTAGCAGTAACAGTGTATTGTGACAATTCTACATACACATCATTCACCGTTTATATTTGGGACCTTGATGGTCAAACACTAATTACTAACTTTAGTGTTGATGGTGCATATTCCGAGACACTTGTTAATAGTGTTTATATGGCGGATATGCCAGGAAATTATTTGGTTGAAACCCGTGGTTATAACGGGTCATATAACGAAACTTTATATCAAGAAGTCATAGACTTCGGAAATATAGAATTATCAGTTTAATAATTTAGATTATTAGGAGGAACTAAATTATGAAAAAAGTTGAAGAAAGAAAGCCACAAGATACTAAGCGCTTAATCATTAGTATCGTCTTGTGGACACTAGGCGCAATCGCAGTGCTCTTAGTGTTATTCTGGGACGTCATGTTCAAAGGAACAGGCATGGAAATCTTCACCATGAGCCGTCCTGTTGAAGGTGGAGATCCAGAAATCTTACATGGCTTTGACGCTATGGGATACTGGTTCAGCCTTAACTATGCGACATTAATCTTTACAGTTGTCGCAGTAGGTGTTGTCCTATTATTAATTGCCATCTTAAGTTTTATTGGCAAATTCATCAGAGTGAAGAATAAAAAGGTTGCTACAACCTTATCATTAGTTTTCTCATTCTTAAAGTGGGGCATCATCGTTGCGGGTGTCATCATCATCTTAACCAAATGGATGCCTGGTCAAATGAAAGCAATCATTGCCTCAATCGGAATCATTGCTCTTATCATTGGTCTTGGTTGCCAAACACTTATTAGTGACGTCGTCGCTGGTATCTTCTTAGTGGCCGATAACGCCTTCGAAGTTGGAGACATCGTTGTCATTGATGACTTCCGTGGTACCGTGACTGAAATTGGCTTAAAAACCACAAAACTCGAAGATACAGGTGGTAACGTTAAAGTTATCTCCAATAGTTCCATTCATACATTAGTGAACTTAACAAACGCTTTATCATTAGCGATTGTTGATATCTCTATTCCTTATGAAGAGAATTTAGCTCGTACAGAAACATTATTAGTCGAAAGACTAAAAGATATGCACAAACGCGTTAATGGTATCGTTGAAGGTCCTTTCTATAAAGGCGTCGAAGATATGGCAGACTCCGCGGTTATTTTAAGAGTCATGGCCAAAGTTAAAGAAGAAGATAGATTCCAAGTCACACGTGATATGAAACGTGACATCTACATCTTCTTAAATGAAAACGCAATTACAGTGCCATATCCACAACTCACAATCACCCAAGGTCCAAATCCTGCTGACCACCCAGAATGGGTCGATAAAGAGAAAGAAGAAGCGAAAGCTCAAAAAGAAATCAAAAAGCAACAAGAAGAAAGCAAAAACACCGATCAAGTGAACGATGTTAAATAATTTGTTCCTCCTTTAAATATAGGCAAAGGTAGGGATGAATTTGATAACCTATTTTTGCTACCAAATTCCATATGAAACGCTACAAACTTTATCTCTTTGATTTTGATGGAACATTGCTCAACACAATGTCCGCTTTAGAATACGTTTTCACTGTGGGATATGAACATGTCGGATTAAAATTTGATCCAAAAGATACCGTGGAATTTGCTCGTATTCCTCTTTCTGAAGGATACGCAAGAATGAACGGAGATCCTACAAAATGGCAGGAATTTGTTGATTATATTCATGCAGCGCTAGATTTTCCTAAGGCTATTACCTCTAATGAGCCATATGAAGAATCTCTCGAATTCATGAGATATTTAAAAAACAACAATATCCATGCTGGTATTGTGACAAGTAATAAAACCACACACGTAAAAGATGTGCTTAATGTCTTCAATATTCCATTAGATACATTTGACATCTATATGGGTAACCAGGAATATAAAAGATTTAAACCACATCCTGAACCAATTCTCATGGCTATTGAAGCTAGTAAGAAAGATTATAAGTTATCAGACGTGGTGTATGTAGGCGATGGTATGAATGATACATTATGTGCGAATAACGCAGGTGTAGATGCTGTGCTCATAGATCGAACTGGTGAGTTCCCAGATTCCGATAGATATAAACGAATCTCAAACTTAAATGAATTATTCAAATAAATAAGGCGATTGAAAAATCGTCTTTTTTCTTGGCCTCATCTATATTTTATTTGCTTTATTATACCTAAATATTTATATATTAAAAAAATTAATTTAATTTTTTTATTTACAAATAGGTACTTGTTGTGGTATGTTAAACTCGAGGTGATTTAATATGCTCGAAAAACAAGAACTTGACACTCTAATCACGAAAGCGGATCAGAGCGACACAAAAGCCATGATCAAACTTGCCGAACATTATCGCGGTGAGGGCGATTTTGACAAAGCTTTCAAATACATCCACAAATCCACTCTCTATCAATGCCCAGAAGGCGAAAGAAAACTTGGCTATTATTACGAGAAAGGTATTGGATGTGATAAAGACATGGTGAAGGCCAGACAATACTATGAACTCGCCGCAATGCATGGTGATGTTAAAGCAAAGTACAATATCGGTCTTTACTACTTTAAGAACAAACAATATCCACAAGCGATTAATCTCGTTAAGGAAGCCGCAGATCTTGGTAGTGGCAAAGCCTGTGCTTTATTAGGCTATTTCTACGAACACGCTATCGGTGGTCAACAAGACTATGTCTTAGCAAGAGAAGCTTATCTTAAAGCCTTAGAACTCGGTGAAAAAGATATTTATCATCGTTTAGGCGTTTATGCTTACTATGGCTATGGTGTGGAACAAGACTTCGAAGAAGCATTCAATAACTTCTACGCTGGTGCGCAAGAAGGCGAATCTAATTGCTTCTATTATCTAGGTGTCCTTTATTCTAAAGGAGAAGGCGTGAAGAAAGACCAATCTCAAGCTTTATACTGGTATCAACAAGGCGCCAATGCTGGTGATGTGAAAGCGATGTATAACTTAAGCATCTACTATGAAAATGGCATCTATGTGACCAAAGATTTAGAGAAAGCAAAATATTGGTTAGAGAAATCCGCAGAAGGTGGATTTGATTTAGCCATCAACAAATTACAAATTCAGAGTATCTAATATGTCTAAGATTTATGAAATGAATCTTCATAATGAACCGTTTTCACTCATTTTGAGTGGAAATAAGACTGTGGAGATGCGTCTAAATAAAAACGGAAGAGAAAACATTTCTAAAGGCGATACTATTGTATTTACTAACCAAAACGGGGATAAATTAGAAGTTCTTGTTGTTAATATATTTAAGTTCCCTAGTTTTAAAGAACTATATAATAGTTATCCAAAAGAAAGACTTGGTTATCTTCCAAGTGAAGATGCAGATCCGATTGATATGCTCAAGTATTATAAGCAAGAAGACATCGAAAAATATGGCGTTCTTGCTATTGAAATTCAACTAATCAAATAATTAAATGCTTTTATTTATATAAAGCAATGGACTAAAATAAGAGATAAGAATATGAACGATATACTTTCAAACGTAAAAATCATTAAGCGTCATAGCGCTGGTGGCGTTGTTATTGGCATCCTCTGTATTTTTGCGATTGCCATTCCAGCACTCTATTGGATTTTCCCATGGCTAAGTATTAACTTCTACGATATTACTAATGCCAATCCATCCTATGCCTATGATGGTGGTACATCAGTGGTCTATATCTGGAACATCTTCAAATGCATGTTCAATATGCCTGATGGACAAACCGCCTTATTAGTGCATAACGGCTGGGTCAACTATATGTCCACCGAAAACATCTTAAGATGGTACTTAATTAGAGAGAACATCTACGCCGCAGGCGGATGGTATGCCATCTCTGTATTATCTTGCTTATCCATGTTAATTCATGGCATCGTCCTCTTAATAAGAGGAAGATTAAAGAACCCACATGGTTTAGTGGTCGCTGCAGGCTTCTTCATGTTCTCTAATGCAATGATGTTATTAGACTCCTGGAGAATGGGTGCTTACTTAAAATGGTCATTCGCTCAAGCATGTGCCTTAAGTGGATCCGCGATTAGCACTAAGTTCGCATTCTTATATGCCATCATCCTTGCTGGTGCCGCATTCTTCTTATGGTTCTTAATCTTAGTCATCTACTTAGGATCCATTAAAGGTAGATACTATAGAGAAGACATCGAAATCATTGAAACAGAAGCTCCACATCCATTTGAAAGAAATGATGGTGTGAGAAGAAATACATTACCAGAAGGACTCAAATCCATCGGTGGTCATGCATTCGCGAGAAATACCAATTTAGAGATTGCCACTATTAGTGATGGCATCGATGAACTCGGTATTGGAGCGTTCTCTAACTGCTTAAAACTTAAAGTAGTAACATTACCAAAATCCATTAAGAAGATTGGACCTAACTGCTTCTTCAATACTCCAAGACTTATCCGTATTAACTACGCAGGTAGTAAGGAAGAATGGAGACATATCACTCGTGGTGGTAACTGGTTAGCAAATTCCAAAACCACAACAGTTGTATGTAATGATGGAGCAATAAGCGTCAATCCATACAAATAAAAAAACACGCAGCAAGCGTGTTTTTCTTTTAGAAAAATAAAGAACTAATCTTTCCAAGAAATATCAATTTTCTTCTTATTTTTAACACAATCGAGTAAATAGAAATTTATTAATGATTGGTAAGGTATAGAAGTTTTTTCTGATAGGTCTTTGAAGTAATCTAAAACTTCCTCGCTAAGATTAATAGTGATTTGCTTTTTCAATAACTTTGTGTAAGGATTCTTTGTCCCTTTCGAGAAATCATATTCTTTTTTCATCTTTCCAAATACTCTTTTCTTTCATTTTTTGTCGCTTTTCTGGCCGATATGATCCTAACAATAGTTTCGTTTTGGCGGTAACAATGACAGACGACCAAGATGTTAAATTTATATGAGAAACCAATCATAATGAAACGTTCTTCTTTTTTACTGTGAGCTTCGTCACTTATGATTAAGGCCTCTTCGTCATAAAACACCGAGGACGCTTCTTCAAAGCTAATGCCATGCTTTTGAATGTTTGTTTGGTTTTTCTTATCGTCCCACTCAAATTTTAACATAATTACATCATAATTACAACATAATTATAGAATGCAACTATTTTCCTCCTTTCTTTTAACGCTGGCGGTGTTTCAAAAAGGAGATAATAAAAGGCCGCCTAGATGAAAACACCTTATAGGCAGTTATCGACTTGGTCCTGTAACTGCTGGTGTTACGTCATCCTTGTGACGGCCACATGTTCAATTATAAATAATTGTGCGGAGCGTGATGATTATATTAGACATATAAGCGTCTACTATATTGCGACCTCTTCTTATATACCCTCATATCATTACTGGGCAATACTTTCCGCATTATCACACCCTAACACGTAGTGCGATAGTTCAAATATTCATTTATCACAGTATTCCTGCGTTTATGACTCCAATTTAGAGACGCCTGTGGTCTAAATATTTGAACAAAAATATTATATTGGATTTTCCATTATTTTTAAATAATAGTTGCAACAAGTATTTTAGGTGTTATAATCATACTGCGTTTTGAAAGAAACGCGCTATACTCTTTAACAAGAGTGACCGAGAGGCCACTCTTTGTTTTTAGGGGATTAGGAGGGAAGTATGGAATTAGAACAATTAATTAGATCTAAACTTCAAGAAATCGGTTATGAATTAATTTCAATTAATTCCCATATTGAAAAAGGTGAACGTTTATTATCCATCGTTGTGGACCGCGTGGAACCAATTGATATGGAAGCCATCGTTGAAGTCAGTAGAGTTCTTAATGAGTATTTAGATGAACTCAATCCATTCGAAAACTCCTATACCCTAGATATTTCTTCTTTAGGAGCGGAAAAGCCTCTTAATAAGGATAAATTAGGTGATTACGTGAATAGATACATTCATGTGCACTTAGTGAATCCTATTAATGGAGAAAATATCTATGAAGGCACACTGGTGGGCCAAGATGAAGAGAAAATCACTTTGGAATACAGAGTGAAAACCAGAACAAAAGTGGTTGATATACAAAAATCGAATATATCAAAGATACGTTTAGCAATTAAATTTTAAGGAGAATTTATTTTATGGCTATTAACGGAAAGGTATTCCTTGAAGGCTTAAATGAGTTAGAAGCTAGCAAAGGAATCAGTAAAGAAGTCATCATTGCTGCATTAAAAGAAGCAATGACAAAAGGCTACAAAAAGCAAATCGGTGCTACTGAAGAAGATGACTGTGTCCGAGTCACAATCGACGCCGAAACTGGCAATATCGACATGTGCCAAGTCAAAAAGGTTGTCAAAGAAGTCGAAGATGATTTCTTAGAAATCAGTGTCGAAGATGCAAACGCTTTAAAAGATGGCAAAAAGTACAAAGCTGGAGATGAATTAATTATTCCATCTTCACCAGAAGAATTAACCAAAGCTATCGCTATGAGCGTGAAGAGCATTTTAAAACAAAAGCTCGCTGAAGCTGAAAAAGATGTTTTATTTGAAAACTTCAAAGACAAAATCGGAACTATGATTACCGGTAAAGTCGAAAAAGCTGATGAACGTGGCTTAACCATCAACATTGGTAGAACAAGTGTTTTCTTACCTCACAAACAAATGATTGGTGATGAAAAGTTCAATGTTGGCGAATCCATCAAATTATTCGTTAACAATGTTGATAGTGGTACAAAAGGTGCACACATCGTTGTTACACGTTCTAGCGAAGGCTTCTTAAAGTGCTTATTCACTGAAGAAATCAGTGAAGTCTATAATGGCACAATTGTCATTAAAGGTATTGCTCGTGAAGCTGGCGAAAGAAGTAAAGTAGCAGTTTATACAGATGATCCAAATATCGATCCTGCTGGTGCATGTATCGGTCCTAACGGATCAAGAATCCAAAAAGTTGTCGGTCAATTAGGCAATGGACAAGCCAAAGAAAAGATCGATATTATCGCTTATAGCGATGTTCCAGGATTATTCATCATGGAAGCTTTAAAACCTGCACACGTTGTTGGTATTAAAGTTGATGAAGAAAGCAAATCAGCATTAGCCATTGTTAAAGATGACTCATTCTCTTTAGCAATCGGTAAGAAAGGTGTTAACGTCCGTTTAGCGGTCAAATTAACCGGATACAACATCGATATCAAAACTGAAACAGTGGCAGCGGAAGAAGGTATTGAATTCCAAACACTCGAAGAATTACAAGCTATCGATACAGAACTCAAAGCCAAAGCCGCATACGAAAAGCTTGCCGCTCAATTCAAAGCTCAAGAAGAAGCTCAAGTTTCTGTCTTACCTGGTTTACCAGAAGGCTATGTTGCTCCACAAGATCGTACTTATGAAGCAGAAGAAGATAACACTGAACTTCAAGAAGCTTTAGAAGAACAAAGCGAAAAAGCTGAAGTCAAAGTCAGCAAGAAAGTTGAAGAAGCTCCTGTTGAAGTCGCTCCAGTTTCTGAAGAAAAACCAGTGGAAGTCGAAGTCAAAAAAGAGGTTAAAACAACCACATCTCTTGAAGACCTTGAAAAATCACTTTCTGAAGAAAGCAACAAACAAAACGCTAAGAAAGACCGCAAGTTTAGCAAAAAGAAGAAAGAAGAAACATCTGATGAATCTTCTAAAGGCGCCCTCGACACATCTGGTGCCGCTCGTATGTCTATCTACACTGAAGAAGAACTTCGTGAAATGGAAGAAGAAGACAAAGAGCAAGAAGACGAATACGATGACGATGTCGATTACGACGATTACGATGAATACTACGATGACGATGATCGCTAGTATTTAATCGATAATGCTCTTTGAGCATAAATTAGTAAGAAAGAAGAGGTGTTAATATGGGAAAGAACAACAAAAAACCAGGGTTTAATCGTGAAGCTAACGTTTCCACGAAAGTAACCACTGATAAAGTGAGAACCAAAGTCAATGGTGGTGTCTTCACCTATACAGGCGCTATTACCGTTGGTGAACTCTCTAAATCTCTAAATATTCCTGTTGGGGATATTATTAAATTCCTTTTCTTACAAGGAAAAATGATTACCATCAATACAGTCTTAGATGATGAACTCATCGGTACTGTATGTTTGGAATTTGGCTACGACTTTGAAAAGAAAAAGATTGTCGCTGCCGAAAACTTCGAAGAAGTTGAAATTAATGATGATCCATCTAAATTAAAACCACGTCCAGCAGTTGTTACCATTATGGGACACGTTGACCATGGTAAAACCACACTCATCGATGCAGTTAGAAACTCAAACTTAGTCGCTGGTGAAGTTGGTGGTATTAGTCAAGAAATTGGTGCTTACCAAAAAGAAATTAATGGACAAAAGATTACATTTATTGACACTCCTGGGCACGAAGCCTTTACCGCGATGCGTTCTCGTGGCGCAAGCGTTACAGATATCGTTGTCTTAGTGGTTGCTGCGGATGATGGTGTTATGCCTCAAACAATTGAAGCTATCGACCACGCAAAAGCCGCTGGCGTTCCAATTATTGTTGCAATTAACAAAATGGATAAACCAGGTGCTGATCCAAGTAGAGTCAAGAATGAATTAATGGCCCATGAAATCGTTGTGGAAGATTATGGTGGAGATGTCATCGCTGTGGAAATTTCTGCAAAGCAGAAACAAAACATCGACGGCTTATTAGAAGCTATCTTAACAGTTGCGGAAATGGGTGAACTTAAAGCTAACCCAGATCGTTATGCTTTAGGTACAGTTCTTGAAGCAAAACTCGATAAGAACGAAGGTCCAAAAGCTACTTTATTAGTCCAAAACGGCTCCTTACGTGAAGGTGACTATTTAGTAGTTGGTACAGGATATGGCAAAGTCAGAAGAATGACTAATGAATTTAAGAAAGTTCTTCAAGTGGCTACACCTAGTACACCAGTCTCCGTTATCGGTATTGCGGAAGTCCCATTAGCAGGTGACCGCTTCATGGCGTTCCCAACTGAACAAGAAGCACGTGAAATCGCTTTAAAACGTAAGATGATTAAAGAAGCAAAAGAGATGAATAAATCATCCGCTGCTAGCTTAGACGACTTATTTGCTAAAGCAAAAGAAGGCGAAATGCAAAACATCAACATCATCATTAAAGCTGATAGCACAGGTTCTGCGGAAGCTGTTAAATCCTCATTAGAAAAATTATCTAATGAAACAATTAAGATTAATATCGTAAGAGCAACTTCTGGCGCGATTACTGAAAGCGATGTCTTGTTAGCCAGTGCCTCTAAAGCCATTATTTATGGCTTCAACGTGAGACCTGATTCTAAGACCAGAGCGAAAGCTGAAGAAGAAAAGGTGGAAATCAGATTACACCGTATCATCTACGCTTTAATTGAAGAAATTCAAGCCGCGATGAAAGGTATGCTTGCACCTACTATGGTGGAACGTGTTACTGGCCAAGCGGAAGTCAGAAGATTATTCAAAGTTTCTAAACTCGGTACCATCTGCGGTTGTATGATCGTTGACGGTGTCATTAGAAACAATTCTCCAATTCGTTTGTTAAGAGATGGCGTCATTGTCTTTGAAGGCAAAATCGCATCCTTGCAAAGAGAAAAAGACCAAGCAAAAGAGGTTAAGAAAGGATTCGAATGTGGTATCCTTCTTGATGGCTACAATGATGTTAAAGAAAACGACATTATTGAAGGCTACGAAATGGTGGAAGAAGCCGGTAAGTAATTATGGCCAATAAACAAGAGAGAATCGCGACACTCATTCGTAAGAATATTGCCGAGATCATTCAATTCGATTTAAAAAATCCTCACTTAGGATTTGTCACCATTCCAGAAGTCAAAGTCAGTAATGACTTCTCCTATGCGAAAGTCTATGTCTCCTTTATTAAAGAAGAAGAAATTAAAGAAGGATTAGAAGTCTTAGAACATTCTAAAGGATTCATCCGTAGCGAACTCGCTAGTAAGATGGACACTAGACGTATTCCAGAAATTAGTTTCGTTCTTGATGAAGGCTACAAAAAAGAAGCAAGAATTGAAGAATTATTAAAAGAAAAGAAATAAGAGAGCATTTGCTCTCTTTTCTTTATTCTAGGAAGTTCACCTTTCTAGTTTCTAAGTCGTATACTGCGGCTTCTATCTTGCCGTCATATTCTTTGAATTTATCTTTTAAGAATTTGACTTCTTCTAAGGCGTTCTTTTCGGATGCTTTATATTCATCCTTTTCATCGAGGATATTCTTTTTAATTCTATTAAGAATTGGATCTAGATATTTTCCTTTTTCATTATGTATAGATGCGTGTATAGCACCACAGTGGGTGTGTCCGAGCACGAGTACATATTTTATATGAAGATGTTCTATACCATATTCGACACTGGCAAGTTCGCCTTCATTTATCACATTACCTGCGGTTCTAATGACAAAGAGATATCCAAGTCCTAAAGAGAATATTTCTTCGGGTGACACTCTTGAATCAGAACAGGCGATAACTAAAACGGGTGGATGTTGCCCTTTAACTAGTTCATTTAAACTGTTCTCTAATTTGATGTCTTTCTTAGCTAGGTCAACAAAATATTCGTTGCCTTTAATGAGTAATTCTTTTTCGTTCATAACTAAACTTATTATAAAATAAAAATGAGGTAAGTAATTATGAGAAAAGATTTAGGCGCAAAAACATTTTTGTTCCCAATGCCAGTTTTAATGATTGGTACATATGATGAAAATGGTGAACCAGATTTAATGAATGCCGCTTGGGGTGGTGTTTATGACTATAATCAAATAACCATTTCACTAGGTGCTCATGTTAGCACAGATAACATCCGCAAAAACAAGGCTTTTACCGTTGCATTTGCCACAAAAAAGACAGTGGAAGCAAGTGACTATGTCGGTATCGTTAGCAAAGCTAATGAGCCTAAAAAGATAGAAAAAGCTGGATTACATGCAGTTAAGAGTGAACATGTGAACGCTCCATTATATGAAGAATACCCAGTGACACTAGAATGTAAGCTAGTTTCTTTAGATGGTGAAATGGGTGAAGGCGGCACATTAATCGGTGAAATCGTTAATGTCGTTGTGGATGATTCAGTTTTAACTGATGATAAGATTGATGTGAAAAAACTCGAGCCATTAGCATTTGATGGTAGTAACGGCAAATATCACGTTATCGGTGAAGAAGTCGCTCCTGCCTTTAGAGTGGGCCTCAAATTAAAATAATTTTCAAAAATTTATTTTTAATAAAACTTTTTCATAAACAATACTTTTTCAAGGATATAAAATTTATTTTAGAGGTAATAAATTATGAAATTAATGAAAGTTGCCGTGTTAGGCCTTGCAATGATCGCACTTTGTGCATGTGACAATAAATGCGAACATGACTGCCAATGCAAAGCACCAGACACAATCAGTCAAAAGACTGCCTATAATCTTTTTAAAGATACATACACAGATATGTTTAATAATTCCATCTTTGAATGTGAAAGAAAATCATTCGATAAAGATGAGAATGATAATAAAGGACCATTATATGCATCCGATAATTTCTCCGCTCAAATAGATGAAAATTTTATGGAATTCACTTGCAGTGATAAACCTGATTCTCTCTCATTACTTTGCGATAGAGCAACCAACAACAATATCTTTGAATGGGAAGGTGGAGAATGGCAAAATACCACCTACACAATTAAATTCCCAGAAGATACAGGTAGTTCAACATCGACTGATGTCGGATTATGCTTCACTGAATGTACAAAAGAATATAGACGTATTGTTAACGGCTTGCTTGATAAAGATTCACTTATTAACTATCATTGCACAGA
The DNA here is from genome assembly GCA_016290145.1 of Caryophanales bacterium. Lineage (GTDB taxonomy): Bacteria > Bacillota_I > Bacilli_A > RFN20 > CAG-826 > RUG13091. The sequence goes on along the minus strand of JAEESX010000008.1, from coordinate 13,649 downwards.
ATACACAAGCACATTTGAATATCTTAATGATACGGTGACTGTGGAATGTGCATACGGCAATGGTGGCCTTACCATTAGACGTATTACCATCTCTCAATTTACCGGAGTTGTTTATATCGATTTATCTCTCAACTTCTTATCATTCGGTAGTGCTGCTCCAACACACTTACTATAATTATTATTTATAAAATAAATAACCAGCAGTGAAATGCTGGTTATTTTATTATCTTGTTCATTTTAATATGCTTAATTTCTGCTTCTAGGAACATCTCACCTTCAGGGATGAAACCGCATTCCTCATAGAACTTGATAACTGGTTCTTGGGAATTAAGTGTTATAGTGCAAGGATTAAAGTCTGCGGCAAGCATATCAACGAAGTAATTGAACACTTGTTTTCCGTATCCTTTGCCACGGTATTCTTTAAGAATTGCGAAGCGTTCTACTTTATAGGCACCATTTACATATCTATATCTAATTGTGCCTATCACTTTATCTTTTAGATAAATAAGATATGTTTTAGCTTGTAGTTGTTCTTCTAAGATTTCATCTTCTTCATAAGGAACATTTTGTTCTTTTCTAAAGACTAATTCTCTGATATTTGTGACGTTCCACATATCAATAGGAGTAACAACTGGTTTAAGAGTTAATCCTTCTTGATTGATTTGTTGATATATCTCATTTCCCCATAAATCTTCTTGTTCGTAATTACTGATCATCGATAAGAAGCTTTCTTTAGATTTAGGGAATTGATGATAAATATCATTTAATAAGACTTTAATATCTTCTCTAGTGGTGTGCTTATCTGCAGGGCAAGATGAACCCACAACATTGATATTTTCTTCTTTAATAAAAGACTTAATGTCTTTTTCGTGTACAAGTAAGAATGGTCTAATGAAGTCGATGTTCGCATTTTCTAAATGCATCTTTGGTGCAAATGTAGCAATTCTTGCTCCATAGATTTGGTTCATTAATAATGTTTCAATTGCGTCATCTGCGTGATGCGCAAATGCGACTTTATTGAATCCCATTTCATTAGCGACTTTGTTAATTGCCGCTTTCTTCATACGGGAACAAATAGAACATGGTAAGTGTTTTAAGTGTTGTTTTTCTTGTTGAATACAAAGTATTTCATAGACTTCTTTGCTATTGCTAACAACGAGTTTTAACCCCATGGATTCACAGAATTCTTCTAATGGTTTTGGATTAAATCCAGGGAAGCCTAAATCTAATGTGACAGGTTGAAGCTCGAATTCAGTATGAGAGAACTTGCGATAGAGGTTTAAACAGTAGAGTAAAGCCATAGAGTCTTTACCACCAGATAAACCGACGATAATCTTATCGCCATGATTGATAAGGTTATATGTTTGATCCGCTTTACGGATACACGCAAGTAATGTACGAATTGCCTTCATAGTGAAAAATATTATATTATCTAATAAGATAAATTAAAAGTATGAACGGATTTTTCCTTATCGATAAAAAAGAAGAATGGACTAGTCGAGATGTTGTCACCAAAATATCTCATATTTTCCATGAGAAAAAAGTCGGTCATAGTGGTACTCTTGATCCATTTGCTACAGGTTTACTTGTGGTTTCTATCGGTAGAGCCACAAAGGCAATGATTTGTTTAGATGGTTTAGATAAGGAATATATCGCCACACTTAAACTAGGTGGAAAGACAATCTCTGGAGATAAGACTAATGAGATTATTAAAACTCAAGAAGTTAAACCATTTTCAAAAGAAGATATTGAAAGGGTTTTTGAAGAATTAAAAGGTCCTCAAAAACAAGTTCCACCGATGGTGTCTTCTGTGAGATATAAAGGTCAAAAACTCTATCATCTTGCTTTGCAAGGCATTGAAGTTGATAGACCTGCAAGAGACATCAATATCTATGAATTAGAACTATTAGATTTTAGTGAAGACACAATCACATTTAGAGCGAAAGTTTCTAAGGGAACATATATCCGTGTATTAGGTGAAACTATCGCTGAAAAACTTGGAAATATTGGTTATCTAACCGCACTTAGAAGAACTAAGGTTGGACCATTTAATATTGAAGATGCGATTGATGTTTCAGAAGTGAGTGAAGAGCATCTTTTGGATAACTATGATGTTTTAAGTAAAGTAGTGCCAATCGTCATTTTAAATGACAAGTGGGCGGTTCACGCTTCTCATGGTGTAAATTTAAAGGAAAATATTTATGAAGGTCATGGTACAATATTAGTCGCAGATAAAAATCATATGGTGATTGCCATATATAAATACGTAGATGGTCAATATATCTGCCAAAGAGGAATAAACGATTATGGAGATAGTTCAATTTGAATTAGGAGAAAAACTCGAACAAGTTAATGACCTAATCCTCTGTTTAGGCTTCTTTGATGGTGTTCATTTAGGTCACCAAGCACTAATAAAGAAAGCAAAAAAAGAAGGCTACAAGTTAGGTGTCTTTTCCTTTAACCAATCACCAGCTTATGTCTTAGGTAATAAAACAAGTGATAACTGCATCACATCAATCGCTGATAAAGCGGATCTATTTGAAGAACTCGGTGTCGATTATTTATATTTGATGGACTTCAATAAAGAAGTGGTGAACGCCACAAAAGATGAGTTCATTGAAAAAGTATTAAAACAAATTAATCCATATCAAATATGCTGCGGACCAGACTATCGTTTTGGTGTCCGTGCGGAAGGCGATGTTGATTATTTGAAGTTATTCTTTAATGTCAAAGTTAATGACTTTGAGAATATTGGAGGAAATAAAATTTCCTCAAGAAACATTATTGCGTTAATTAAAGAAGGCAAGATGGAAGAAGTCGCCTCTATGCTTGGTAGACCATATCGTATTAACGGTACTGTTATGGTGGGGTATAAAAAAGGTAGAGACCTAGACTTCCCAACCGCGAACCTTTCTTTAGAATATGAATACATTTATCCAAAGAATGGTGTTTATGTGGGATATGGTTATGTTTTTGATAAACAATACAAGGCCATTATTAATGTTGGTACCCACCCAACCATCAATCCACTTAACGAACCAATTATCGAAGTTCACTTATTAGACTTTGATGAAAACATTTATGGAAAGAATATCTTCGTTGAATTCATTCAATTCATTAGAGATGAAAGAAAATTTGAATCCTTAGCAGCCTTAAAGATTCAACTTGGTAAAGATAAATCCACAGCTAGAAAAATATTAGGAGAATAATATGTTTTACTTACAATCCCGTTGGAAAGAAGTAGGGGGCAAATTATTTTACTATGGCTTGCAAAATAGAAATCATCTCTTTAAAAACGAGATCAAATTAAACAAGAAACAATTAGTTATTATTCGTTCTCTTCCAAAGGAACTTAATGAGCAAGAATCCAGGATTCTTTCTAAACTCATCTCTATAGGAGTGGTGGTTACAGAAGAACAATTACGTAAGATCCCTAAGTCTATTACCGAAGCGAGATTCTGCAAAGAATGCGCGATGAATGACTTTATGGTGCCAGGCGTGGAATTTGATGAAAATGGACTTTGTCCAATTTGCCAAACAAAAGATGTTTTAGAACAACTCAAAGGTGTTAATCCAATTCTTAATACATTCCCTAAAAGTAAGAAATCTAGATTTGATGTCGCAGTATTCTATACAGGTGGTAAAGACTCCACATATCTTCTCTATTACTTAAGTAAAGTTCTTAATTTAAGAGTACTTTCTCTTACTTGGGAAATCCCATATATGAGTGATTGTGCAAGACAATCTATAGAGAATGCGAAAAAGATGCTTCCTAATGTTGAATTCATTACTAGATATGTATCTAGTGATGTCCTTAAAAAGATATATAACAAGACTTATGAGTTAAATGAGAACACCTGTATGTGTCCTTCTTTAGCGTATATCCTTTTCTATCCTGAATTAGTGGCGAATAAAGTCCCTTATTTTGTCGTGGGAAATGAGCCTTCTCAAGTCGCAGGATTATTTTATAATCACATGGCGCCTTTGATGGCGTATAAGTTCGCAAAGAACAAATTCTTAAACTTCATGCTTAATGTAGGAAGAGTGATTACATTGCATCCTCCATTTAGAAATGGACAGTTTCATACATTAGCCACAATGAAGCAACTTGCTTACGGAGATTCTAAACTTAAAACTCTTGCGGGATATAACAACGAATTAGTGACAAATGTTTGTAAGGCGATTAAAGAGATTCCTTTATTAACAAAGCCTCTTAAAAGAGCGATTAGATCATCTTCTTGGTCTGGTAATATTCCTCGCTTTGTCCAAGTGGATTTTGATGAGATTGCAGGTGGCGAATATAACTGGAAGAACGTCAAAGACGTTATCACTAAAGAATGTGGTTGGGTATCTCCTGATTATTCATCTAAGGGACTACATACAAGTTGTAAGATTGAGAAGTGCAAAGAATACTCTCAATTCACTAGATTCTACAATATGAGATCAAGGATGATTCCTTTCTCTGCGATTGAGATGGCAATCGCTACAAGAAGTAAGTGTTTAAGTAAAGAAGAAGCGATAGATGAGATTAATAATTGCTTAGGATTTTTTTTAGAAGAAGTTCCTGAATGTGCGATTATGAAAGAGTTTATAAATCGATGAACGCAGTTATATATTGGTCTAACACTGGTGAGTCATTAAAAGTCGCTAAATACATAGCTGAAAAAAGCGGATATGAACTATGCGAATTAATGACACTAAAAGAGAAGAATTTTGATGATATTTTTCTCGTGTTTCCAATACATTATCAAAGCGTTCCCACAACTATAGAACCAGTATTAAAATCACTTAAATTTCATAAGGCCGTAGTGGTCTTAACATATGGAAAAATGAGTCATGGTGATGTGCTCAATGAGACACAAAAAATCCTTCAAGGAACAGTTGTCGGCGGATCCTATATTCCATGTAAGCATACATATCTCTTAAATGATATATCATTTAATGAGTTTGAAAAGTTAGATGATATTGTCTCTATGGTTAATAGAGATACGGAAGCTATTTTTGTTCGTCAAAAACGCAACCCATTTGCGAAGGTTTTGCCTAATACCAGACACCGCTTAAGCGTGAAGATTTATAAGAACGATAAATGTATCAATTGTGGTGAATGTGGCAAGGTTTGTAGCCACATCAATAATGGTGTCGTGGACAAACAATGTATTAGGTGTTTGAAGTGTGTTATTTCATGTCCACATGAAGCCTTAAATTTCGAGTTATCACCTCTTCTAGAAGACTATCTAAAGAAGCAGAAAAAGTGTGAAATCGAAATGTTTTAACAAAATTCTTTGCAATAATAAGGTTTTACCTTTATTATAATAACCGGCGACTTTCCCTCGGGATATTCGAATCCTCAACGATTTCCTGGGAGTTAGTTAAGAATTAAAGAAGGAGGAAACAAGTTATGGCTTTATCAAAAGAAAGAAAAGCAGAACTCGTCAAAAAGTTTGGTAAAAACGAAAAAGACACAGGTTCAGTCCAAGTCCAAGTCGCATTATTAACCGAACAAATCAATGCTTTAACCGCTCACATGAAGGCAAACCACAATGACGCTTCTAGCAAACGTGCATTATCTGTCTTAGTCGGTCAAAGACGTAGTTTATTAGACTACCTCATCAGAACCGATCGTGAAGCATACTTAAAGCTCATCGTCGAACTCGGATTACGTAAATAATCTCAGTTAACAGAATGAAAGAATCACCGCTTGGTGATTTTTTATTTATAAAACTCTTGAAATGAGTTTTATGTAGTATATAATAATGCCGTATATATTTTGAAAAAGAGGTAAAAGAATGAAAAGAGTATTCGAATTAGAATTCGAAGGAAAGAAATTCGTTGTTGAAGCCGGTGAAATTGCTAAGCAAGCAGATGGCGCCGTGCTCGTTAGATTAAACGAAACAGTTGTTCTTTCCACAGCGTGTTGTTCTGATGAGCCTAAAGAAGGCGATTTCTTCCCGCTAACAGTTGGTTATGAAGAAAAGCAATACGCAGTCGGCAAAATCCCAGGATCCTTCTTAAGAAGAGAAGGTCGTGCTGGTGAACATGCCACATTAACCGCCAGACTCATTGACCGTCCAATTAGACCAATGTTCTCTGAAGGTTTCAGAAACGAAGTGCAAATCGTTAACACAGTTATGTCTGTTGACCAAGATTGCACACCAGAAATGACCGCAATGCTTGGTTCTTCCTTAGCATTAGGTATTTCCGACATTCCATTTGATGGCCCAATCGCTGGTGTCCAAGTCGGTAGAGTTGATGGCAAATTCATCATCAACCCAACAGTGGAAGAAAAAGAAAAGAGTGACCTTAATTTATCAGTCGCTGGTACAAAAGATGCCATTAACATGGTTGAAGCCGGCGCGGATCAATTAAGCGAAGAAGAAATGTTAGATGCTTTAATGTTTGGTCACGAAGCCATTAAGAAATTATGTGCATGGCAAGAAGAAATCATTAAAGAAATCGGCAAACCAAAAAGAGAAATTGAACTTTATAAGTGCGATCCTGAAGTGGAAAAAGATGTCACTGAAAGAGCAAACGAAAGATTAAAGAAAGCAATCTCTATCTTTGATAAACTCGAAAGACAAGACGCAATCGACGCAATCGAAGATGAAATCTTAGATGACTATGATACACGTAGCTATCCTGATGAAAAAACACATCAAAAAGTTATGCACATGGTCAACGAAACTTTAGAATTATTAGTCGCTAACGAAGTTAGAAGATTAATCACTGAAGAAAAGATTAGACCTGATGGTCGTAAAGTTGATGAAATCCGTCCATTAGATGCACAAGTCGACTTATTACCAAGAGTCCATGGTAGTGCAATGTTCACTCGTGGACAAACACAAGTTATCTCTATCACCACATTAGGTGCTAAGAGTGATGAACAAATCATCGATAACTTAACTCCAGAAGAAACCAAACACTGGATGCATCATTATAACTTCCCACCATACTCTGTTGGTGAAGTTGGTAGAATGGGTTCCCCAGGTAGAAGAGAAATCGGACATGGTGCTTTAGGTGAAAGAGCCTTAAGTTATGTCATTCCTTCTGAAGAAGAATTCCCATACACAATTAGAACTGTCGCAGAAGTCTGCGAAAGTAATGGTTCTAGCTCACAAGCTAGTATCTGTGCTTCCTGTATGTCTTTAATGGCCGCAGGTGTCCCAATCAAAGCCATGGTTAGTGGTATTGCTATGGGCTTAATCACTTCTGGTCCATTAGATGGAAAACATCCATATACAATTCTTACCGATATTCAAGGTTTAGAAGATCACTTCGGTGACATGGACTTCAAAGTCGCTGGTACCGAAAAAGGTATTACCGCCTTACAAATGGATATCAAAATTAAGGGTGTTACAAGAGACGTCTTAAAAGAAGCTTTAGCACAAGCTAATGATGCTAGAGCGAAGATTCGTGCTGTTATGGCTAAAGCCATCTCCGAACCAAGACCAGATGTCGGTAAATACGCTCCTAAGATGGATACCTTCATGATCGATGTTGATAAAATCAGAGAAGTTATCGGTACAGGTGGTAAAGTCATCAATGACATTATTGCTAAGTGCGATAACGTGAAGATCGATATCGAAGATAACGGTCAAGTCACCATCTATCATATGGATAGAGAAACCATCAACAAGGCTAAACAAATGATTCAAGATATCGTGAGAGAAGCCAAAGTTGGTGAAGACTTCGAAGGTGAAGTCACACGTGTTGAAGAATACGGTGCCTTCGTGAAATTATTCGGTAACGTCGAAGGTTTATGCCACGTTTCTAGATTAGGTTGGGGCTTCATCAATAGAGCTTCTGACGTAGTCAAAGTGGGTGACATCTTAAAAGTCAGAGTCATCGAAATCGATGAAAAAGGCAAAGTTAAAGTCTCCCATAAAGAATTTGAACCAAAACCAGAGAATTACGAAGAAAGACCAGCGAGAACTGAACATCTCTCCCGTCCAGATAATTCCCACAAAGGTCCAAGAAAGTTCAAAAAATAATTAACTAAATTAGCCCAGTCCATGTGATTGGGCTTTTTTATGCGTATAAATTTACTTTTAGACCCCCAACACAATTAAATGTGTTATGATAGTAAAGGACTTATTATGAAGAAGTTTTTTAGAAATTTATTCAGCGGATATTTCTTTATCATCATCTTCCTACTTATTGAACTCGCACTCATTATCTTTTTCGAGTTCTTCTTTGAGACTGTACTAGAACTCACTTTTAGTGCCCTTTCCGTGGATGGTAATGCTACCGCACAGTGGATTGCCACAGGCGTTTATATGGGCATTAGACTTATTGCCTTTATCATCGCTTTAATCATTTTCTTTAAGATTATTAACCGACACGAAGATCCAGAATTTAAGATTCCTTGGATTGTCGGTATGTTATTACTTCCTGTCTTCTTCTCCATCTTGTTCCTAATATTCGGCAACCATGGACTTAAGAAGAGCGACAAGATAGTCGTGGATGCGACAAGAAACGCTTATAACGCTCACTTCAAATTAAGCAAATTAAAAGAAGAAGAATATGAAGATGAGTTAGGTAGAGCCATCGGTACATTTAGATATATATCTAATACCACTGAATTAGGCATCCACAAGCACAATAGAGTGACTTACTATAAAACAGGCGAGGAATTCTTCCCTGATATGATGGAAGGTCTAAAAAAGGCCAAAGAATTTATCTTTATTGAATTCTTCATCATCACGGACGGTAAGTTGTGGAATGAGACAAAAGAAATCTTAATCCAAAAAGCCCAAGAAGGTGTGGATGTAAGAATCATCTATGATGATATGGGTTGTAGTGGCACAATCAGTGCGAGAACACCAAGAAAATTAGCTAAATATGGTATTAAGTGTTATAAGTTCCATCCATTTAGACCAATCCTTTCTGGTGTTTATAACAACCGTGACCATAGAAAGATTGTCATCATCGATCATCAAATGGCGTTCACCGGTGGTATGAACCTTGCAGATGAATATGGGAATATCATCAAGAGATTCGGCTATTGGAAAGACACAATGGTGAAGATTGAAGGTAGTGCGATGAATAACCTTATTGCGACCTTCTTACAAAACTATGATTTATGCGCTCAAAGTGTGAGCGATTACAATAAATATCTTGGTTATCATTATACAAAGTATGATGATGAGGGATTTGTGATGCCATTTGGCGATGGTCCTGGTGGTATCGATGACGCACTTATTGGTGAACAAAACTACATCAACATTCTTAACTATGCGAAGAGAAAGATTTATATCTCTACTCCATACTTAGTCCCAACATACTCATTACTCGATGCGATGAGAAACGCGGCATTAAGAGGAGTGGAAGTAAATCTCATCCTTCCAGGAGTTCCTGATAAGAAATCCGTTTACGCAGTTGCTAAGTCATACTTTACTTGGTTAATGAAGTCTGGAATAAATATTTATATTTACACTCCAGGTTTTAACCATATGAAGACCGTTTTGGCGGATGATGAATTAGCATTTGTTGGTACGATTAATTTTGACTTTAGAAGCTTAGTCCATCACTTTGAGTGTGGCACGCTTTTATATAAGAACCACTGCATGAGAGATATTCGTAAAGATTTTGACGAAATGATCGCTCAAAGTAAGAAAGTTCCAAGTAACTATAAGTTAAAGTTAGGAACTAGATGGTTCTGCTCCTTAGTGAAACTCATTACTCCATTATTATAGAGGTGATAAATATGGAAAAATTTGATGTCTTAATCATTGGTGCGGGTGTTACAGGCGCGATGATTGCCAGAAACTTATCTAAGTACGATGTCAAAGTCGCATTATTAGATAAAGAAAACGATGTTGGTAATCTCACCAGTAACGCGAATAGTGCAATTGTCCACAGTGGATATGACCCAGTGCCAGGAACAAACAAAGCGAAGTTCAATGTTGCGGGTAATGCGATGTTTGACAAGATTTGTGAAGAACTCGATGTTCATTTTGAAAGAGTCGGTTCTTTAACTGTTGCTTTATATGATGAACAAATCCCAGTTCTAAAAGAACTCGCGGAAAGAAGCAAGCAAAATAACGTTCCAGTAGAAATCCTTTCTGCAGAAGAAGTGAAGAAGATGGAACCAAATATCAATCCTTGCGTTAAAGGTGCCTTATTTGCCCCAACCGCAGGTATTGTCGATGTCTTTAACTTTGTGGTCCATGCAGTTGAAAACGCCGTCGATAATGGTGTGGAATTATTCTTAAATCAAGAAGTTAAATCCATCACTAAAGAAGGAGACTACTACAAAGTAGTAACGCAAAAGGGTGAATTCCTTTCTAAGGTTGTTATTAACGCCGCTGGTGCATTCGCAGATAGAATCGCTTCCATGGTGGAGGCAATCGATTGGAAAATCACACCAAGAAAAGGTGAATACTTTGTATTAGACCACTATAAAGCCGGTTTAGTGAATCACACAATTTTCCCATTACCAAGTGAAAAAGGTAAAGGTATCTTAGTGACCATGACCACAAGTGGTAACTATTTAGTCGGTCCAAGTAGTGAACTCGATGATGATCCAAATGATGTCACAACTGATCCACCAACCTTACGCAATATTAGAGCGCAAGCCACAGAAATGGTCCCAAGCATTCCATTTAATCAAGTGATTAGAGTATTTGCGGGCACAAGACCAACTTGTACAAGACATGACTTTGTCATCGAATACGCAAAGAGCGATAAAAACTTCATCAATGTTGGTGGTATTGAATCTCCAGGATTCGTCTCCTCTCCTGCCATTGGTGAATATGTCGTTGAGAGATTAGTGAGACCATTAATCGAACTCAAAGAAAAGAAAGATTACAATCCATGCGTTAGAAAATATCACCGTTTATATAACGCGATGGTGGAACAAGATTATAAGTTTGTGAATGAACACGAAAACTATTCTCAAATCATCTGTAACTGTGAAAAGGTTACTCTTGGTGAAATTTTAGACGTTTTATCTCGTAGTGTTCCTCCACATTCTGTCAAAGCTCTTAAGAGAAGAACAAGAGCAGGTTTTGGTAAGTGCCAAGGTGGTTTCTGCCAACCAAGAGTAGTTCTTATCTTAGCGAGATATTATGGAGTATCTCCTATGGAGATATCCTATGATGGAGAATTCTCTCCAATCCTTTTAGAAAAGATTAAAGGAGGAAGATAATATGCGTACGATTGATTTATTAATTATCGGTGGCGGCAGTGCCGGTATGGCGGCCGCAATCCAAGCGAAAAAAGAAGGCATTGATGATATCTTAATCGTCGAAAGAGATGAAAATCTCGGTGGTATTTTAAACCAATGCATTCATAACGGTTTTGGTCTTACGGAATTTAAAGAAGAATTAACCGGACCAGAATATCTTTCTCGTTTCGTTGCTCAAGTTGAAGAATTAAAGATTCCTTATATGACAAACTCCATGGTCATTGATATGACTAAGGATAAGATTGTTACTATTAGTAACAAAGATAAGGGTGTTGAGATCGTTCAAGCTAAGGCAATCGTCATGGCCACAGGCTGCTACGAAAGAGGCGCTGGCGCCATTCAAATTCCTGGCGATAGATGCGCAGGCATCATCACCGCAGGAACCGCACAAAAGTATTTAAATATCCACGGTTATCTATGCGGCAAACGCATAGTTATCTTAGGTAGTGGTGATATCGGTTTAATTATGGCAAGACGTCTTACACTTGAAGGCGCAAAAGTCATCTGTGTCAGTGAAATCATGCCATACAGCAATGGTTTAAACAGAAATATTGCTCAATGTTTAAATGACTATAATATTCCACTCTACTTAAGTAGAAGTGTCAGCAAAGTCATCGGCAAGGATAGATTAGAGAAAGTCGTTTTATCCGCGGTTGATGAAAAAATGCAGTTCATTCCAGGAACCGAAATGGAAATCGAATGTGATACTTTAATTCTTTCTGTTGGTTTAATTCCTTATATATCCTTATTAGATAATATAGATTGCCCAGCCAGTAGCACAAAAGGTGCGAAAGTTAATGAACATATGGAAACCATGATTCCAGGTATCTTCTCATGTGGTAACTGCCTACACGTCCATGACGTTGTTGACTTTGTCACTGATGAAGGTAGATTAGCAGGTCATGGTGCCGCGATGTACTTAAAAGGTGAACTACAAAGAGGCAACAAAATCTTAGTTACACCAAAAGATGGCATTTCCTACGTTGTGCCACAAGAAATCAATCGTGATAACCAAGAAGACGTGACATTCAAATTCCGTGTCAGAACACCGGTAAAAGACGTCTGGTTAATCATTGAAAGTAACGGCCAACAAGTCGCCAAAATTATGAAACCAGTGCTCATCCCATCCGAGATGGTAATGGTGAAATTATCTAAAGATAAATTAGACCTTATCAAGGATGAAGTAACCTTGAGATTGGAGGCTAGATAATATGAAAGAATTTACTTGTATCATCTGTCCAAGAGGCTGCCGTTTAAGCGTTGATGATAACATGAACGTGACCGGCAATTTCTGCCCAAGAGGAAAACAATACGCAATTAGCGAATTAACTAACCCTGTGAGAACAATTACTTCTTCAGTGAGAGTTAATAACCGCGAAGATTTATTAGTTTCCGTCAAAACTAGTGGTTCCATTCCAAAAGGCAAGATCTTTGAAGTAATGGAAGAAATTAACAAATTATCAGTCGCCGCACCAACGAGAATTGGTCATGTTGTGAAGAGCAATATTTTAGGTTTAGGTGTCGATATTTTGATTACAAAAAATATCGATTAGTATTGATAACTATTTAATTATATATATAATTTAATTAGGTCTTTTACATAGACATAATACGAAAGAAAATATGAACGATTTAGTAAAAGTTATGGCTTTAGGCGGCCTTGATGAAAACGGCCGCGATTGTTACGTTGTTGAAATCAATAACGATATTTTCGTTTTGGATTGCGGAACTTGTATTCCTGATAAGACCGCTCCTGGAATCGACTACATGATTCCAAATCCAAAGTATCTCGTCGATAATAAAGACCGCATTAGAGGTTATTTCATCACACATGGACATGATGAATCTATGTCTGGTTTGAAATACTTCTATAACCAAGCTCCAGCGCCAGTATACGCCACAAAAGAAACACTTGGTCTTATGCAAGGTCAAGCTTTATCTGTGAGAATGAAGTTCAACCCAAATGTTGTTGTGGTGGAACCTTCTTGTATCTTAAAAGTCGCTGGCAGAGAAGTGAGATTTTTCCAAACTTGTCATAATACGCCGACCTCCTCTGGTATTGCCATCCAAACAAGCCAAGGTTGGATTATTTATACTAGTGACTTCATCGTCGATTTCACTAGCCAAACTAAGTCATATTATTTTGACTTACACGCCTTAGAAGATATTGCTTCTCAACCAACATTATTACTTATGAGTGAATCTAAAACCGCGACTAGAAGTGGTTATTGTTCACCAAAACATAGATCTCTTAAATTGATGGAAAAGAGTTTTAAAGATTCTCATAAACGTATCTTTATTTCTTGCTTCTGGCAAAACGTTTTCCGTATTGAAGAAATCATGATATTGTGCCAAAGGTACAATAAGAAAGTATTTTTCTATAATGAATACACTCGTGCAGTGATGAACTTAGGTCAACAAATTATGCCTAACTTATTACATGGCGTTGAAGTAGTAGATAAAG
>JAEESX010000007.1 GCA_016290145.1 Caryophanales bacterium | reverse complement strand
GTAGCTATATGGCAAGTAATAATATTAAAACCACATATACAGCTGACGACATTCATGTTTTGCAAGGACTTGAAGGTGTCAGAAAAAGACCAGCCATGTATATCGGTTCAACAAACGGAACCGGTCTACATCATTTAGTCTGGGAAATCGTCGACAATGCAGTCGATGAAGCATTATCAGGATTCGGAGACAAAATTACAATCACCATTCATAAGGATGGTTCTTGCTCAGTTTTGGATGAAGGTCGTGGTATTCCATGTGGCATCAACAAGGAAACAGGAAGACCAGCAGTTGAGCTCGTCTTTACTGAATTACATGCTGGTGGAAAATTTAATAGTGCCGTATATAAATCAGCTGCCGGATTACATGGTGTTGGTGCTTCTGTAACCAACGCTTTAAGTGTGTATTTAGATGTTACCGTCTATAAAGACGGTAGTATTTACCATATGAAGTTCGAAAATGGTGGACATATTGTTCAACCATTAGAGAAGTTAGGCAATACCAAAAAGCATGGTACATTTGTCAGATTCCAACCTGATCCAACCATCTTCTCCACAGTCGAATTTAAACGTGAAATCATTGCTGGACACCTTAGAGAAAGTGCTTTCTTGATGAAGGGCGTGAAGTTCGTTTTAGTGGATGAAAGAACTGGTGAGAGTGAAGAATTCTTCTATGAAAACGGCCTTGTCGAATACGTTGCAAGTATCAATGCCAACAAGAATCCAATGACTCCAATTGCCGACTTTAGCGACGTTGATGAAGCCACTGGAATCAGTACAGAAATCGCTCTTCAATACTGCAATGAAGACTACAACGAAACCATCTTGTCTTACGTAAATAACGTAAGAACAAAAGAGGGTGGAACCCATGAAGTTGGCTTCAAAGCAGGCATCACAAGAGCGGTTAATGACTTCGGTGAAAACTACAACATTTTGCATGGTAAAAAGCTCGATGGTAATGACATCAGAGAAGGTATCACCGCGATTATTTCCCTTAAAGTTCCTGAAAAACTCCTCGAATTTGAGGGTCAAACTAAGGGTAAATTAGGTACTGCTGAAGCAACCTACATTGTGCAAAACTTTATCTATAATAAGTTTACTTATTATTTAACTGAGAATAGAGAGATTGCTTCCTTGCTCATCAAGAAGTGTTTAGATAGCCAAGCTGCTAGATTAGCCGCTAGAAAAGCAAAAGATGAAGCAAGAAGTGCTAAAAAAGCCAAAACAGAGATCATTCTTTCCGACAAATTAACACCTGCACAAAGCAAAGATTACTCTAGAAACGAATTATTTATCGTTGAGGGTGATTCCGCTGGTGGCAGTGCTAAGAAAGGTAGAGATAGATTACATCAAGCAATCTTACCACTACGTGGTAAACCATTAAATACTGATGGATTACCAGTTACCACAGTCTTAAAGAATGAAGAAATTGCGACCATTATTAACACAATTGGTGCGGGTTTTGGTCAATCATTTGATATTGATGACATCCATTATGGCAAAATCATCATTATGACCGATGCTGATACCGATGGTGCTCACATTCAAACATTATTGCTCACATTCTTCTATCACTATATGCGTCCTTTAATCACCTCTGGACACGTCTATATTGCTGTACCTCCTTTATATAGAATATATAAAGAAGAGAACAAAAAGATGCATCAAGAGTATGCTTGGGATGATGAAGGATTAGAAAAAGCTAAGAAGAAAATCGGTGCTGGATATAAAGTTTCCAGATATAAAGGTCTTGGTGAAATGGATGCTCTCCAATTAAAAGAAACCACAATGGATCCAAAAACCAGACTTTTAATCCGTGTTGATATTGAAGATCCTCTTCTCGCTGACTCCCGTGTTAGTGTCCTTATGGGCAAAGATACAGGCAGCAGAAAGAAATGGGTTGAAGAGAATGTCAACTTCAATGAAGTTGATACATTTATGAAGGAGGTCAAATAACGATGGCAAAGAAAAAAGAAGAAGTCATTGAAGAGATCATCGAAAAGATTTCAGTTGAACCTCTTGAAGATGTCATGGGTGATAGATATGCCACCTATGCTAAATACGTTATTCAAGACCGTGCTATTCCAGATGTGAGGGACGGTTTAAAACCAGTTCAAAGAAGAATCATCTTCTCAATGTATAAAAGTGGTAACACTTTTAACAAACCAACAAAGAAGTGCGCTCATACCGTTGGTGCGGTTATGGGTACATTCCACCCACATGGTGATACATCCATCTATGAAGCTCTCGCAAGAATGAGCCAAGACTGGAAAGTTAGATACCCATTAATCGACTTTCAGGGTAATAATGGTTCTATTGATGGCGACTCTCCAGCCGCTTACCGTTATACAGAATCCAGATTGAGCGAATTATCTAACGAACTCATTCGTGATATCGAAAAGAAGACAGTTGATATGCAACTTAACTTCGACGATACCGAATATGAACCAATCGTTTTACCATCTAGATTCCCTAACTTGTTAGTTAATGGTACAGAAGGTATCGCAGTTGCTTTAGCAACTGAAATCCCACCTCATAACCTTAGAGAAGTTATTGATGCGACTATTTATCGTATTGGTCACAAGACCGCAACCACAGAAGACTTATTGGAATTCATTAAAGGTCCAGACTTCCCAGGTGGTGGTATTATTTACGAATCCGAAGGCCTCAAAAATATATATTTAACAGGTCGTGGAAAGATTGAAATTGGCTCAAAAGCAGAAATCGTTCAGAATAAAGATAATCAACAAATTATCATCACAGAAATACCTTATAAAGTGGTGAAAAAAGACCTTGTCTATGAAATAGACAAAATTATCCACGCAAAGAGTGTCAGTGGTCTTATCGAAGTAAGAGATGAATCTGACTATAAAGGTATTAGAATCGCAATCGACTGTAAGAAAGATGCAAAAGTCGACCTCTTACTCAAATACTTAAAGGCAAAAACGCCTTTAGTGACATCATACTCCGCAAACATGGTGGCCATCGTCAATGGTAGACCAAGAACATTAACACTTTTGGACTATATTGATGCCTACATTGAACACCAAGTTGATGTCGTTACAAGACAAAGCAAATTCGACTTAGAAAAGTATTCTGCAAGACTCCACATTGTTGAAGGATTAATCAAAGCTTCGCTTTGCATTAATGAAGTCGTGGAAATCATCAGAAAGAGTAAAGATAAAGCCGATAGTAAAGTTAACTTAATGAAGCATTTTGGCTTCTCAAACGAACAAGCGGAAGCTATCGTTACAATGCCATTATACAAGTTGAGTCATACTGATGAAGTTATTCTCGAAAACGAGAGAAAACAACTCGTTAAAGATATCGAAAATCTCACCGAAATTCTCAATGATCCAGCGAAATTAAACCGTGTTTTAATCAAAGACTTAAAACAAATTTCCGCCAAATACGGTGATGATAGAAAGACACAAATTGAACAAAAAGAAGACGATAAACCAATTGATAAGCGCCAGCTTATCGCAGAGGAAGAAACCATCGTTGTTGTTACACGTGATGGCTATGCAAAACGTTGTTCAATCAAGTCCTATAAAGGTTCAGGTGACGATGCAGATCCAGGCTTAAAAGATGGCGATGCAATCGTGGCAGTTGGCCAAGCATTAACAACCGATTACCTAGTTTGTTTTACAAACTTAGGTAACTATGCATGCATTCCAGTGCACAAACTCACTGAAAATCGTTTCAAAGATGAAGGCGTTCACTTGAACACATTTGTCTCATTTGCACCAGGCGAAAAGATTATCAAAGCAATCGCTTTGCATCAACTTAGAAATGACGTTTATTTAGCGTTTTTAACTCGTTTCGGGCAAATTAAACGTATGCCTGTTTCAGGAATCGAAACATTCAAACGTTCTCGTCCAGCGAGATGTATGAAGCTTCTCAATGGTGATGAAGTCGTTGGTATTCAAGTCTTAACAGGAAATAGCAACTTACTTGTTTTAACAAGTAATGGTATGGGAAGTTTGTTCAATGAGAACGACTTAACAATCCTCGGTCCTAAGGCCGGTGGCGTGAAATCTATCTCTGGCTTAGGTAAAAACCAAGCCGCAGCATTAATCGCTGCCCATGAAGACGAAAAGGCCAAAGTAATCTTAGTTACCGATAAAGGTCATGAGCGCGTGATAGATATTAATAGGATTACGCGTACACAACGCCTAGGTAAACCACAAGAAATCTGCCCATCATTCAAGAGTGATATCCATAAGATCATTGCTGCAGTTAAGGTCGACAAGGATTTAGATTTAATGAAATTAAATCTTTATCTCAGCGATAACAGCATCTTCAAGTTAGCGGTGGATGACTTCAGATTGACAGAAGCCAAATACGCAAAAGCCAATTGTGGTCTTCCAGCAAGAACTACAGTGAAGTGTGTCTTTGACACAAACATTGATAGAATCGACAAAAATACAATCTCTTTCCCAATAATTGAAAAGGTCAAACCAGAAATCTCAGTCGAGACATCTGATGAACCAGTAGAAAGCTTATTGGAAGAAGAAAATGTGGTGGAAGAAAGCCAAGAAACGCCAGTCGCAGAACCACAAAAAGCAAAAGAAAAGAAAGACGATAAGTCCTTTGAACAAATATCAATCTTCGATGTCGATGATGATGAATAAACATACTATGTATGTTAGTAAAGCATATTAGTAGATTATTAGTACATTATTAGATATAAGAAAAATATGGAAACTCACGAGGCTAATCACTTTGTGAGTTTTCTTTTTGCTTACTTAATGTATAATGAGGGCAAATGAAGAAAAGTTTAGCATTCATCGGAACTTTATTGATTGCAGCATCCCTTTGTGCATGCAATAAGAGACCATATCCAAAAGTATCACCAACGTTTTCATTCAATTATTTTAGAGAAGGTTCAACATTGTCTGGTTACGAAAGTATCGACATTGAATATTTTATCGTTGGCAACACGTATACATTTTGTATCTACGTTAAAAATAACGATGAAAGCTTTGCTTATTTTGATGATTTTTCTTTTACATATGATGAAGAGGCGTATGACATAACGCCATACTATTACAAGCAAGGGGCACGAAAGGATATGAGCTTCTTGTTTGTTATCGATGTCAAAAAGGAATCTGATAACAATAAAATTGTTGTTAATCATTTGAAACAAACAATTAATGAAATTGACTACCCAATAAGATCTTTTAGCGAAAGATTAAATTATTGCCGTTATGACAATATAACAGAAGTATATTACAACGAGACAACAGAACATCTTATGGATAAAGCAACTGTAATATCTTCTAAGGAAGAAATGGACCAATATCCAACATGGGTATCCAGTTCGCTTGCATATAATATAGACGATAGTTTCTTTGAAACGAGCAGTCTTGTATACATTCTCTTACGCGAATCAATCGCAAATTATAAATACGAGAACTACTACATTGAAAATGGTATTGTCTATTTCCGCATTACACATTATCGCGAGGGAATCCCATACGATGTAATGTTTAAACCAGTTAGAAAACCATGGTTTCAAGGTAGTACCGCTATAGCATTAGTGATTGACAAAGCTGATGGCGAGACAACCAACTTTGATCTTTGGTTTAACGCTCGCATAAAGAATTTATAAAACACATTTTCGAAAACGTCATTTTCTATAAATATATAAATAATAAAGTCTATTAATATTAGACTTTTTTTCAATAGGATTATAAGTTATGAAAAACAAGTATGTTCCATTCGCTGTAGCAGAATCTATCTGCCATCCAGTTGAAAGAGCAGTGTTTTTTCTTGACTGCATCGGTATATAATGAATTTAGATGAAATTTAAATATCTTCTTTTACCAGTATTGGCGCTTGCATTATCTGCTTGCCCAAACAAACAGGAGAGAGTCCTTCCAGAAACTGCTCCAGAGTTTTCTTATCGCTTCGTTACCCATGAAGGAAACCTAGCTGATGAAATTGCCGTTGACTCATATATACTCGGAAACGATTATCTTTTAAAAATTGATATCGACAACCGTTCTTGGGGTTATCAAGATTTATTTTCCTTTGAATATAGCGATGATGTGTTGAAAGTAAGTGAACTATTTGAGTCTAGCCGTAATAGTCAAAGGCATAATTTCTTCTTTGTGATCACTCCAAAAGCTGTTTCTGAAAACGCTTCACTTGTAGTTAAATACGCAGACGAAACGGTTACAACCATTACACACGCTATTGTAGAATACACAACGCAATTCGCATATTGTCACAGCTATACGCCAATCAATGATACACCCAAGCGCATGGAGCAAGATGAAACGACCATTTTTGTTGTTACCTCTATGGAACAAGTTGCAAATGAAGGTTTCTCTAGAAATAATGGTTTTGTTACTTATTCCGATAGTTTCTTCGAACACAATGCTGTAGTTTTTGTGACTATTTTTAGCGGAAAGAATAAAATGTCTAGTTACAAATATATGAGCTATTACATCGAAGGTACAAACGCATATTTCCGTTTTCGCTATCCAAGGGTATGTGGTGAGTGTGACGTTACTATGGATTATGTGCGTTCTTTCGTAACATTCACATTTGTTGTGGATCAAGTAGATGCTGCTACTTATACAATGAACATTTGGCGAAATTTCACAGTTTAGTAAATCGCTTTTAATAAAAAACCATTTTCCGAAAACGAATTTCCATTAATTATATAAATAATAAAGTCTATGAATATTAGACTTTTTCTTTTACAATAGGATTATAAGTTATGAAAAACAAGTACGTTCCTTTCGCCGTTGCAGAATCTATCTATGAAATAGATATCGATTTCTTCAAGCAACAAAAAGTCAAAGTTTTGTTAATGGATCTCGATAACACATTAGATAGTTACAAACTCTATCATCCAACAGAAAGAGCAGTGGAACTTGTTAAGAAAATCCAAGACGCAGGCATCTTACCTGTGATTGTTTCTAATAACAGGGGCAAGCGCGTAAGAACATACGCAAATGACTTAAATCTCATCTACATCAACAGTGCAGCTAAGCCATTCGGGTTCAGAATTAAAAAATTCCTCAAACAACACGGATGGGAAAAAGACGATGTCATGTTAGTCGGTGATCAAATGATTACAGATGTCGCCGCTGCTAAAAGAGTGGGAATACGTGTCATATTGACCGATAAGATTGTTAAAGAAGATCAATGGACTACGCGTTTCAACAGAATCTTTGGAAGAAGAATCAGAAAATACCATAAGAAGAGGGGTAACTTAATAAGTTGGAGGACGATTTATGGGAAAAGTTAGAAGAGTGTTACGTTGTTATAACTGTGGTACAGTTTTACAAAGTAAAAAAGCAAGTGAAAAAGGATATGTTCCAGCAGAATTACTTGATGGTTACACAGGGGATAGCCAAGTCTTGTACTGCCAAAAGTGTTTCGATGAAATGAAGAGCATTAATACAGGTGCTCTTGAACAAAACATCGATAAACAAACCGCAAAGATCTTAGATGATGCCATTGCCACAGATGCATACATTATTTATGTTGTCGATTTGTTCACATTTAATGGAACATTAAATCCAGACATTATTAAAAAGATTAAACGCCTTAACGTCGCAGTTATCGGCACACATAGAGACTTATTCTCAAATGTCATCAAAGATGAAACATTAGCGCAATTCCTTGAAGAACGCTTTGAAGAAGTTGGCATCAAACCAGACTCCGTCAGCATTCTCGGAAGCGAAAGTGATGTTGATATCGAAGCCTTGATGAAGAAATTCAACTCCGCTCGTAAGGCACATGATATTTATTTAATCGGCTCCAAGAGTTCAGGTAAAACAGTGTTAATTAACAAAATGTTAAAACACTATGAAAATAAAACAAAATGGCCTATCAAAACTGAAAGCTATCGTGGCACAAGTGTGAAAGTTATGAGCATTCCACTCACTAATTCTTCATTTTTATACGAACTTCCAGGTTTCTCATTAGCCACATCAGTCGTGGGCAAAGTTGAGAAAGAAGTCCAAAAGTTAATCATCCCAAGAAGAAAAGTGGAAACACATTATCGTACATTAATGAAAGGTGACGCTTTAGTCGCAGGTTCTTTAGCGTACTTTGAACTCTTCTCTGGTAAACCAACCGCGATTAAGTTCTACTGTGCGGAAGGTGTAGAAATCAAAAAGATTTCTTCCGATAAAGTTAATGACTTCTTAGAAGAAAATAATAGAAAACGTTATTTGAGACCAGTCAGCGAAAGAATTGATAACTTCCGTGATTATGACTTCTTCGAATACACAATGGAAAACGATGGTCAAGTCCATGATATTTCCGTTGAAGGTTTAGGATGGATTTCCTTCGTTGCCAAAGGCCAAGTCATCAGAGTTATGTTCCCAAAGGGATCCGCTCTTAAGGAATCATTAGGTAAATTAAGGTAATAAATATGTTAACTGCAAATCAAAAAAGACAATTAAAAGGTTTAGCGAGCACATTAGATACAAAGTATCAAGTTGGTAAAAACGAAATCAGCGATACAGTTGTAGCAATGCTCGATAAAGCATTAACCGCTCGTGAATTAATTAAGATTGATGTCATGAAAGCTGTCACAAGTCCAGTTATGGAACTTGCTCTAGATTTATCTAGTAAGCTTAATGCTGAATTAGTTCAAGTTGTGGGTCGCGTTATTGTTTTATATCGCTATAGCAAAGACAACCATAAGATTAAGCTTCAAAAGTAAATGAACAGAATATTTTTCGGTGGTGCATTCGATCCCGTTCATAACGGGCATATAAATATGGCGTTAAAAGCCGCAAAAGAACTTGATGGAGAAGTAATCTTCGTTCCAGCACGTATTTCAGTATGGAAAGAAGTTTCGGCGCCCATTGAAGACAAAATGAATATGTTAAGAATTGCCATCGAAGGTAAAAAGAATCTTTCCATAGATGAATTTGAACTTAATAGTGGAAAAGATATCAATTATTCCATCGATACAGTCAAATACTTCAAAGAGAAATATCCTAACGATAAGCTCTTTTATCTTATTGGCGTGGATCAAGTTAATGAGTTCCACAGATGGAAAGAAGCTGAAAAGATATCTGAATTAGCACAACTTGTATTTTATACAAGACCTGGTTATGAACTCAAAAGTGAGAACATTGAAAAGTTCCATATGCAGAAGATTGAGGGTAGTGGAATTGAGGTTTCAAGCACCGAAATCAGGGAATTAAAGTCCTTCGAACTACCTGATGAAGTACTCTTCTACATAGTAGAACATGATTTATACAAAGGAATGGTGGACCTAAACTATATTTTATCCGCTCATCGTCTTGCCCATTCTAAGAGCGTCGCTAAGACAGCTTACGAAATCGCCAAAGCAAATAACTTAGATAATCCTTTAAAAGCGTTTGTCGCTGGTCTTTTCCATGATATTGGCAAGGATATAGCCGAGAGCAAACAGTACGAACTCACTAAAAAGTATTATCCAGAGTATGCGGACATCCCAAAGTTTGCTTATCATCAGTTTGCTGGCGCTCATTTAGTCCAAGAAATGTTCGGAATTAAGGACCCAGACATCATTGAGGCCATCGAATTCCATTCAACAGGAAACGAAAATATGTGTTTGCTCGCTAAGATAATTTACGCCGCAGACAAGATTGAACCAACAAGAGGTTTTGACTCCAGTGACTTGATCAAAGCTATGAAAGATAATGCTGAACAAGGCTTCAAAACAGTCCTCCAAGCTAATAAAGATTTCCTCTTAAGCAAGGAAAAAGACATAAATAATCGATTAACCTATAAATGTTTCAAACAATATTTAGATTAATAAGTTGCTCATAACAGATTAGAGAGCGAATCAGGCTCTCTTTTCTTTTTGCCACTTCCATCGCAAAAACGCTAAAATATATAAACTTCGCATAATAGTCATTATGTTAACCAAAACATTAATAGAAATATCTACAATAAGGTTTTTAGCGGTTTTTACTTAATTATCAAACCCGTAATCCACATGTTGAAAAGCCAACTTTTCCACACATTTCAACTAGGCTCGTCTGCAATAAAATGTACTAATTTGCTACTAATTCACCGCTCTCGTATGTCACCGAGTTTTCCATTTAGATAGTCAAAATAAGCTTTCTGAACCGTCTCAAACTTATTCTTTTCTAACCTCATAATTGTATATTCATCTTCCGAATATGAGTCTGCTAACATGTCAGTTTTAGATCCGATGATGCTTCTTGTGTAGAGTCTCAACTTATCAATTGTTCTGACTTGGTTCACGACTGCCAATGTCGACTTATTTGTGTTCAAACATTCGATGACTCCAAGGTCAACATCGCTCTTGGGACACATTGATCCATGATTAGTTTTGAGTGGGCAGATTGTGACTAACGGATTTCTTGAGTCTGAGTCGACCATGACCACGCCATAATGTCGGTTCGAGAATTCAGCGTTCACATTGAGACCCCAGTCAAACTCGTAAATCTCGCCTTGTTTGAGATCGTACCTAAGCAAATACTTCTCGGAGAAAGAAAAGTATTCCAGTTGGCGCCTAATCCAGTCTAATTGTTCTCTCATACCATTTTGTCTGAGAGCGACTTTGCTTCCATAATCCGCAAAGATGTTTTTCTCGGTTTTAAATTTTTCCATGATTAAAACCCTCCTATTAGACTTCGTTAGTCATCTCCACTATTATTTTTTGCACAAAAAAAGCTGCCGAAGCAGCTTATTTCTTTGAAATAAATTT
This sequence comes from Caryophanales bacterium, assembly GCA_016290145.1. Lineage (GTDB taxonomy): Bacteria > Bacillota_I > Bacilli_A > RFN20 > CAG-826 > RUG13091. Next base: position 27,560 of record JAEESX010000007.1, on the reverse strand, counting down.
TTATTCAAATAATTCTTCGATTGGTTCGCCTAAGAGATTTTCAGGTTTCTTTAATCCGAAGTTCTTTAAGATTGTCGCACCGATATCACCAAATGTGACTCTTTCATCTAAGTAGCGGCCGTTCTTTAAGGATTTGGAGAACATTAATAGAGGAATCTTTTCACGGGTGTGATCTGTACCATACCAAGTTGGATCGTTTCCGTGGTCCGCTGTAACGATAACTAAGTCATCATCCTTTAAGACTTTTTCGAGTTCTGCTAAACGTTTGTCGAAAGCTTCTAAACATTCGCCATAACCGATTGGATTTCTTCTGTGGCCATATTCGCTATCGAATTCGACTAAGTTAACAAAGCACATACCTGTGAAATCGAAGTTCTTAGCTTCTTCAATGGTCTTGTCCATACCATCTTCATTAGAAGATGTCTTTTGTGTCTTAACGACGCCATAACCATCAAAGATGTCGCCAATCTTACCAACGCAGTCGACCATGAATCCGTTATCTTGCATAACGTTCATAACTGTCTTCACTGGAGGTTTTAATGCTAAGTCGTGTCTATGTGCGGTAACACGCTTGAAGTCATGCGCGTTCTCGCCTACGAATGGACGAGCGATAATTCTGCCCACCATCCATTCAGGTTTCATACAAATTTCACGAGCGATTTCGCAACAGCGATATAATTCTGGAACTGGAGTTGTTTCTTCGTGCGCAGCGATTTGTAACACGCTATCCGCGGATGTGTACACGATAAGAGAATTGTCTCTCTTTTGTTCTTCACCGAGTTTAACGAGAATTTCGGTACCACTTGATGCATAGTTACCTATGCATTTGTGTCCGGTTCTCTCTTCGAGTAAATCGATTAACTCTTTTGGGAAGCCATGATCTGTAAATGTTTGGAATGGTTGAGTGGTATGAACACCCATCATTTCCCAGTGACCTGTCATTGTGTCTTTGCCGTTACTAGCTTCTCTAGATCTTGCGACATAGGCATGTGGATGGTTCACTTTGCTTGTTCCGATAATATTGTTGTCTAAGTCATGAATACCCCATGCATTCATTGTTGGGATATTTAGTCCGTTAGGCATTTTCTCGGAAATGTGAACGATTGTGTTACTTCCGACGTCATTGTGGCCATCATTAAAGAACTTGTCTGCATCTGGTTCATATCCGATACCCACTGAGTCAGCGACAATAACAAATATTCTTTTATATTTATGGGACATAAATGTCTCCTCTCTAACTGCTTTATATTTTATATTATTTGCGTTTCATATACAAATCATACGCACTCAAAATTCTCTTCGTGCTTATGTGCGTATATATTTGCGTGGTCGCAATATTCGCGTGCCCGAGCATCTCTTGCACAGCGCGTAGTTGAGCGCCGTTCTCAAGAAGGTGAGTGGCAAAACTATGGCGTAATGTATGTGGGCTCACAGGCGAGTGTATACCCGCTTCGAGCGCGTACTTTTTAATTTGCTTGAAGAAGTATTGCCTAGAGAGTGGTTCTCCATATCTATTTAAAAATAGATACTTTGAATCGCTGCCTGGATTCTTACATCTGACTTCATCACAGTATTTTTGGATGTATTCGATAGCGAAGTCTCCTAAAGGAACTTTTCTTTCTTTAGCGCCCTTACCAAAAATAGTGATAATAGCTTTTTTGAAGTTCACACGAGAACGTTCAAGTGCTAATAACTCGCTCACACGTAAGCCTGACGCATACACTGTTTCGAGCATAGCGCGATCGCGTAAACCTTCAGGTCTTCTAATATCAGGTGCGTTTAATAAGTCTTCGACTTCCTCGATAGATAAGCAGTTGGGGAGTCGTTCTTGTTTCTTCATCGTTTTGACTTCTGGGATATCATCGTGATAATAGTTTTCTTTCTTTAAGAAAAGGAAGAATCCTCTTATAGAGGAAAGTCGACGCATAGCAGTAGAGACAGAATGACCAACAGCGGATTCTCTTCTCACAAATTCATTGAGATCTTCAGGAACCATATCCTCAACGTATTTGCGGTCAGGTAAAAAGGTGAAGAACTGTTTCAAGTCTTCAATATAAGAAATGACGGTTTGTTTAGATAATCCCTTTTCCACTAAAAGGTATTGTTGATATAAATCAACAGCATCAATTATTTCCATCATCTTTTTTCACCTCGCTTGCTCGCATTAATGCTTTCTTCTTAAGTTTTCTATTTAACTCATTGATGAGAAGCTTTGTACTGCTTTCTTCTTCGTGGAGTTGATAATCGAATAAACTCATCTGAATAGCGATATCTTTTGAATCTATTAAGTTCTGCAAAGTAACTCCGACAAGTCGGACAGTCATCTTAGAGAAGTATTTGTCGTATAAATCCATGGCTGTGTTGTAGATAACCTCAGCATTGTTGGTTGGATTAGATAATGTAATCGATTTATTGTGGCTTTTGAAGCCGTTCTCAGCCATCTCAGCCTCTTTGACGACTATTTGTATGGTCGGACCTAGTTTGTTCTCTCTAATGGCCCGTTCTGAAACTTCCTTAGATAAATATCTAAAAGTGGTGGAGATGAGTTCGTGATTAGAGGTATCCTCCATCAAAGTTGTTGAGTTACCAATAGATTTTGGATTCCAGGCATCAGTGTAGACCTCATCTGAACCGCGTCCGTTAATCCAATCTTTAATAACAACGAAGAATTTTCCGAGTTCTTCTTGGAGTTTAGGATCATCAGAATTACAAAGCGCAGCTAAATCACCGATGGTCTTAATGCCCATGGCTTTTAATCTAGGGGCGGTTTTCTTACCTATTCCGAACATACTATCTAAAGATAGTGGATATAAAATCTTCGCAATATCGCTCTTTCTGATAATAGTGATACCCATAGGTTTCTTATAATCGCTACCCATTTTCGCTAAGAACTTGGTAGGTGCGATTCCTATGGAACACTTCAATTTTGTTTCTTTATATAAGTCTTGTTGGAGCTTCTTGAAAAAGCCAACTGCGTCTTTCTCTTTTTTAATAACTTCCGTGAAATCTGCGAAACACTCGTCTACCGAGGCCTCTTCCACCTTGGGGGTATAACGCTTCACAAACTTCTTAAATTGGTCGCTGAGGGCCGAATAAAAGCGGAAATCCACAGGTTTAATAATAAGATGTGGGCAAAGTTGTTTAGCTTTGAACATTGGCATTCCACTAGAAACACCAAATTTACGCGCTTCATATGAACACGTAGAAACAATTCCGCCTCGTCCTTCATGTCCGATAGCGACAGCTTTATTCTCTAAACTTGGATCCTTTATTTCTTCGCAACGAACGAAAAAGGCGTTCAAGTCAATGTGAACAATAACTTTACTCATACAGCATTATTATATAATGGGCTATTAGATTATGTTAACCAAATTATAACAATTTCAAAATATCTTCCGGTTGAAGAGCAAATTTATCGAGTTGTTCATTGATAGATGCGTGATCCACGAATTCATCAGGGATGGATTTAATGATGATTTCGCCCTTATAGCCTAAGGAGATTAATTTCACGCTTAAGTATTGAGCGAATCCGTTTTCCACTGAGTAAGCATCATAGATGATGACTCGTTTATTATTCATGATTTCCTTGGAGATGAGTTCCTCATCCATAGGTTTCATGTAAATTGCGTTATATAAGGAGACTTCCTTTTTATTTTCTTCGAGGAGTTTCTTAAGATCTAAAGTTAATGGACCGACAGAAACGATTGCTGTGTCCTTACCAGAGAGTTCTTTCTTCCATTTTCCAAAGGAAAGTTCTTCTTTAGCACCAGTTGGCACCAACTTGGAACGTGGATAACGGATGCAGAATACACCATGGTTATTAAAGGATTCTTTGAATAAGCCATAGGCTTCACTTTCTCTAGAAGCCATTGCCACAACAGTATTTGGTGTAGCTAAAAGGAATGACTCATCATAGATGCCTTGGTGTGTATTGCCGTCTTCACCGACTAAACCAGCACGGTCAATTAAGATAGTTGTGTTAAGATTCATTCTAGCGATATCGTGACTGAGTTCATCAAACGCTCTTTGGAGGAAAGTTGAATAGATAGAAACGATTGGGTGTTTTCCGCTAGCGGCAAGACCACCTGACATAGTCAGAGCGTGTTCTTCAGCGATGCCAACATCGTACGCACGTGTTGGATATAATTCGAAGACTGGTTGAAGTTCGCTTCCGACTGCAGTAGCAGGAATAACTGCGACAGCATTTGGATTTTCGCTCATTTCTTCTAATATAGCTTTGCTATAAATAGTGGACCAAGACACCAATTTTTCATCTTTATTGACCTTGCCCGATTCTTTATCAAAACTACCAACACCATGCCATTTGCCGGAGTCATCGTTTTCTGCGTACTTATAACCTTTACCTTTGATTGTCTTAATATGGATGATTGAAGACTTCTCATAGTTCTTAGCCTTTTTAAAGGCTGCTTCCATAGCTTTAATGTTATGACCATCAACTGGACCGATATATGTAATTCCGATGTTATCAAAGATATTCATCGCCATAACATGACGTTTGAACCAGTTTTTAATCTTTCCTGTCCATCCTAAGATCCAACGGCCGAATCTTGTCTTCTTCATGACACGTTGGTATGCGTGTTTGCTACGACGGTATAAGGATGAGTTGGAAAGTTTTCTAAATGTCTTAGCTAAACCACCAACAGGTTTAGTAATAGACATATCGTTATCATTTAATATGATAATCACCTTGTTTTCGCCATTTGCGAGGTTGTTCAAGCCTTCAAAGGCTAAACCATTTGCGATACTCGCATCACCAATGAATGCGATGATATCATAATTCTCTTTATTAAGGTCTCTGGCGACCGCCATACCCTTAGCGACAGAGATTGATGTGGAACTATGTCCACATTCAAAATGATCGTATGGTGATTCAGATAGTTTTTGGAATCCGGATACACCATCGGATTTTCTTAAACGTTCTAAAGAACGACCGGTAAGAATTTTATATGTGTAGCATTGGTGGCCAACGTCAAAGATGAGTTTATCTTGACTAAAGTCAAAAGTACGACACATGGCTATTGTCGCATCAATAACGCCGAGGTTGCTGGAAAGATGTCCACCATTAATCGCAGTCATATCTACGATATAGTTGCAGATATCTTTACTGAGGAGGTCTAATTCCTTATATGAAAGTTCTTTAAGGAATGTTGGGTCCTTAATCTCAGCAATATTCACATGTCTAAGCTCTTTTTTCTTGGCCATAACCTATACTGATAATCTACTAATAATTTACTATTTTGAATTACTTATCTTCGATACTTACAATTTGTTCGACTTTTTCAGAAGCTTCCTTCAAAGCCTCTTCTAGTTTCTTAATAATATTGTTGCCTTCTTCGTATAATTTGAGGCTTTCTTCGAGTGGTAAAGCCTTAGAGGAGACTTCATTTACAATCTCATCTAGTCTTTCAATTTCTTTTGCGAAGTCAATTTTCTTTTCACTCATATACTAGTCCTCCACACTTTCAACAGTGCTCGTCACACTACCATCCTTTAAGGATGTTTTAATCTTTTCACCTGGTTTTACATCTTTAACAGAGCTCACCACTTGGCCTTTCTCATTCATGGATATTGAATAGCCACGATTGAGAACTTGCTTTGGATTCAATGCTTCTAATTGATCCTTGCGGCCTTTAATTTCTCTTGCGAGATAATCTAACTTATCTTGCATCGCTTCATATAGTTCTTCACTAAGTGAAGCCACATCATCTTTCATATCATTCACTTGTTCTCTTAAGGATCTATTCATTGTATCAATGGAGTCTTGGAAGTTCTGAATGATTTCGCGCATATCTACGGTTGCGAGTTCGGCAGCACCTGTTGGGGTACTGGCACGTTTATCCGCTACGTAGTCCACGAGTGTTACGTCAATTTCGTGCCCTACGGCAGCAATTACAGGCATTTTGCTATTAGCAATCGCCCTCACTAGTGTTTCGTCGTTAAATGCGCTTAAATCTTCACTAGCGCCCCCGCCACGCCCAATGATGAGTGTGTCTAAATCGTATTCTTGCGATTTCTGGAATGCTTTTAGAAGTTCTTTAGGTGCATCTGCGCCTTGCACAGCGCTTGGGAAGACATAAATGTCTGCGATTGGATAACGACGCTTAATATTTGTCACTATATCCCTAACAGCGGCACCATTCTTCGCTGTTATGACGCCAATGGCACGAGGGTAGATATTTATATCTCTTTTCCTAGAAACATCGAAGAGGCCTTCTTTTTGGAGTGCTTTCTTGAGAATTTCTAGTTGTAAGAGCATTTCGCCTTGACCAATTTCATTCATTTCATAAGCAATTAATTGATAAGTGCCTCTTGCGGTATAGACATCTACGCTAGCTAAGACCACGACTTCATCTCCATCTTTTGGATCAAAGGCGAGTTTATTCGCGTATGTCGCAAACATTGCGCAGTTGATGAGTGAGTCTTTATCTTTCAAAGAAAAATAAAGATGACCGTTAGCACCGTGCTTGAAGTTGCTTAGCTCTCCTCTGACAGAGATGAACTTTAAGTTCTCGTCTTGAGAAATGACGGATTTGATATAACGGTTAACATCGCTTACTGAATAAATGTTGCGTTCACCGATCATCTATTTGAGGACTCCATCAAGTATTGCGTTAATAAACTTGGCTTGTTTTTCTTCGATATATTTCTTCGCTAATGTGACAGCGGTATTAATAACGATTTTCTTTTCGACTTTTTCTACATAGTAGAAGTGAGCGTAGGACATCACTAAAATGGCTCTGGTTAATAATGGGAGTCTATCCCATGTCCAGTTCTTGAGGTAAGGAGTAAAAGCTTTGACGATTTCGCCATAGTTCTGTAAAGAAGCAGCGATGGATTGCTTGATGAAGTTATCGACTTCTTCGTATGGTTGCTCGCATAACTCGCTTGTTAAATCACGAGCGTCACGAAAAACCTTTCCACCATTCATGGCAAAGTCATTTAACTCGTTATAAATAACGGTCATGATTATATAGTGTTGTTGATTACGACTTGTGCTCATCTTCTTTTTCCTCGCTTTCACTTTGTAATTTTTCTTGTTCTTTTTTTGCTTTTACTTCCGCAACGGTTGGGATGTCTTTGAATCTCTTTTCAATGTTTATAACATTGGTGTATTGGTATAACGCCATAATCAGGAAGAATGAGACTATCACGTGTACACCAACGCTAACCAATAAACCAACAAGTCCATCTCTGGAATAGAAGATGAATGACTTGAGGAATGTGAAGATCCAGTCAACACCATAAGTAATAACCATGGCGATGAGGACTTTCTTCTTCCCTTGGGAAGAATATACACCAAGAAGTGTTGCCCCTACTGTTAAGGCTACAGCGATGAGTCCCACTAGCACCCAATATATGGCTAGCATATTGACATCCATCTTCATCTGTTCGAAGAGTGTATATAGGAACTCGCCTGTACCGAAGCAGAGCCAATAGGAAACAGGATTTTCCGCTTCACCTTGGATTGTGTAATGCTGAATGACACCAACAAGGATGCCAACAAAATTCGCTATGCCTGCCCAAACGAACGCTTTGCAGGCGCGGCGATAACGGATGACTGCATTATTATGCAAGTCGACATATGACACCTCTCTTTGGCGGTTTTTGCGGTTAAAGAATAATCCCATGTTAGATAATTGATTGCACTCTCACTTGGACATTAACAGGGATTTGTTCTGTGATTAAGAAGAGGGAGTTATAAACTTCCTTTTGAATCTCAGAAACGACATCTTGGATATTTTTGCCTTTGGCAACATCAATATAGATCAAAACATAAACAATATCTTTGTGGATGTATGTTTGCACTGGCTTATTAAGTCTCATGAATTGGAATCTCTTCATGAGTTTTTCTGATTTAGAGATACCTTTAATATTCATTAAAGTAGATGTGACTAGTTGGTCAAAAACACGATATGAGATACCGAGTTTGCCCTTCTTGGAATAGTCATCTAAGTAAACGTAATTTGCCATAACTGTTGCCTCTTCAATACTATATATTAAATATAGAAAACAAGCAACAAAACACGTTTTTTCATATAAAAAGAAAAAAGCAATGGATGAACCACTGCTTCTTCTTTTATGATTTATCGTTATCTAACGATGCTTCTGCATAACTCAGCAAGTTTTGCAGGAGTGAATTCGAATTTGTTGATCACATCTTTTGCAGGTGCGGATGCGCCGAATGAATCAAGACCCATATGGTGTTTGGCGTATCTATCCCAACCGAATGTGGAGAGCATTTCGACGGAAACTCTCTTATCCCAATCTAAGGAAAGGACGGATTTCTTGTATTCTTCATCTTGTTCAGCGAATAATTCCCAGCTTGGCATAGAGATAACTCTCACATCGATGCCTTCTTCTTTTAGAAGTTTTTGTGCTTCAACTGCTAAGCTGACTTCACTGCCTGTGGCGATTAATTCTAATTGAGCTTTCTTGCTTTCTTTAGAAACGATGTAAGCACCCTTAGCTAATCCTTCTGCGGAACTGCCTTCTAATAATGGGAGGTTTTGTCTTGAGAGGATCAATGCGGTTGGTGTCTTTTTGGATTTAAGAGCTTCACACCAAGCGGCGTAGGTTTCTCTTTCATCACATGGACGGATAACACGCATATTTGGAATGCTTCTTAGCATAGCTAATTGTTCGATTGGTTGATGTGTTGGACCATCTTCACCGACGGCGATTGAGTCATGGGAGAATAAGTAAATGGCTGGTAAGTGGCTTAATGCTGCCATACGGATTGCGGCTTTCATATAGTCAGCGAAGACTGCGAAACAGCCAACATATGTACGTAAACCACCGTGTAAGAGCATACCATTTTGTGCGCTCGCCATTGCGAATTCACGGATACCCCAGTTCACATTGTGTCCTTCTCTATGAGAAGGTGTGAAGTCCACGCCACCATCGAGTTTGGTCATAACTGAACCAGCGACGTCTGCGGAACCACCAACTAAGTTTGGTAAATTGAGCATATAAGCATTTAATGCTTTACCGGAAGCGACACGTGTTGATGTTGAACTGCCAGCGACGAATTCTGGCATAACTTTTGGTAAGTATTCATCAACGCTGAGATTGATTAAGGATTCAAATCTAACAGCATCGTCTTTGTGCTTTTCGCTATAAGCGGCAAATGCTTTCTTGTATTCTTCGTGTGCTTTTGTACCACGAGCGATAAATGTCTTTTCAAATTGTTCCTTAACTTCTTCAGGAATAAAGAAGTCTTCGTGATCAAAGCCATAAACATCGACTTTGGCGTGTTTGCCATCTTCTGCTCCTAAAGGAGAACCATGGACTTTGCTCGTTCCTTGTTTAGCGGAGCCATAGCCGATAACGGTATGGATAAGAATCATGGTTGGTTTGTCTTTGCTCTTCTTAGCTTCCACGATTGCTTTATCGATTGCTTCGATATCATTGCCATCGGCGACTTCTAAGACATTCCATTCACTAGCGATGAAACGGGCTTTGACTTGTTCAGAGAATGATAAGTCGAGAGCACCATCGAGTGTAACTTGGTTGGCGTCATAGAATAAAATTAATTTATTTAATTTTTGGTGACCTGCTAATGAGATTGCTTCTTGAGAAATACCTTCTTGTAAGCAGCCATCGCCACATAAGACGTATGTGTAATGGTTCATAATCTTTTCGCCATCGTTGTAGTTAGCTCTGACACTTTCTTCTGCCATAGCCATACCAACGGCTTGTGCGATACCTTGTCCTAAAGGACCACTTGTGGCATCAACACCTTTTGTCCAGTGATATTCTGGGTGACCTGGTGTTAAGGAACCGAGTTGGCGGAATTGTTTTAAATCGTCAAGGCTCACTTCGTATCCGGATAAGTGCAACATTGTATATAACAATGATGAAGCATGACCTGCGGATAATACGAAACGGTCACGGTTGAACCACTCTGGGTCTTTTGGGTCAGCAACTAAGTGGCGTGTCCATAATGTGTACAAGATAGGTGCGCTACCTAATGCCATACCTGGGTGACCAGAATTGGCTTTGTTAATGGTGTCGATACATAAAGATCTGATGGTTGCTACTGATAGTTCGTCAATTTTTTTGTTCATTTTTGTTACTCCTTTATTAGTAGTTTTTTAGTATATTATCAGTTTTTATATAAACTTTGTTTATAATTTAGTCTTTGTCCTTGATGACAATGCCTAAATCTTCAAGCTGTTGAGCACTCACTTCTGTTGGTGCCATGCTCATTGGGTCGACGCCTGCTAAATTCTTTGGGAAGGCGATGACATCACGGATGTTATCAGTGCCACCGAGAATCATTGCAAGACGGTCTAAGCCGAATGCCATACCTGCGTGTGGAGGTGTGCCATATTGTAATGCGTTTACAAAATAACCGAATTTCTTTTCCACTTCTGCATCGCTTAAACCGAGGATGTTAAAGATCTTTCTTTGAACATCTTGGTCATAAATACGAAGTGTACCACCACCTGCTTCATAGCCGTTGATAACGATATCGTAGGCGTATGAGATGACTTTGGTTGGGTCTTCATCCAAGTATTTGAGGTCTTCGTCCTTTGGACGAGTGAATGGATGGTGTGTAGCAACGATTGCGCCACTTTCGACATCTCTTTCAAACATTGGGAAGTCAACGACCCATAATAAGTCGTAGGTATTTGGTTTAATGAGTCCGAGTTGTTTACCGTATTGTAAACGTAAGGCACCTAGTAATGGCGTGACACGATTGTATGCACCTGCAGAGATGATGAGAATGTCACCATCGTTTGCTTCTAATTTATTAATTAGGGCCACTTTTTCGGCCTCAGAAAGGAATTTCACGAAGGAGCCGGTTAATTCCCCGTTTTCTTTCTTAAGGACTGCTAAACCGCCTAAACCGAATTTCTTCGCTTCAAGTGTTAAGTTATCAATAACTTTACGGCTTGTTTCAGCGGCAACGCCTGGAACACAGATACCTTTAATGGTTTCTGCACTCTTATAGGCTTCGAATGTTGTATCTTTAAAGACTTCTTTTAAGTCTTTGAGTTCAATACCAAATCTTGTATCTGGTTTATCACTACCAAATCTTTCCATGGCTTCTCTATAAGGCATTTGGCGAAGTGGTAATTTCACATCATAACCGATTGTGTTCATGAATATTTCATGAATCAAGCCTTCCATCATCTCCAAGAATTGTTCTTGATCTAAAAATGATGTTTCAATATCGATTTGTGTGAAGTCTGGTTGTCTATCCGCACGTAAGTCTTCATCACGGAAGCAACGCGCGACTTGATAATATCTTTCAAAGCCCGCCACCATTAAGAGTTGCTTAAACATCTGTGGGCTTTGTGGAAGAGCATAGAAGGAGCCATGATGTAATCTACTTGGTACCAAATATTCTTTTGCGCCTTCAGGTGATGATGCACATAACATAGGTGTTTCAACTTCAATAAATTGAAGTTTGTGCAAATAACTATGAACGGAGATCTTAATTTGGTCTCTAATATCAAAGTATTTTTGCATACATGGTCTACGTAAGTCGAGATAACGATATTTTAATCTTGTCTCTTCGAGAGCATCTGTTTCGTCAGCAATGATTAAAGGAGTTAACTTCGCAGTGTTCACCACGACGATTTCATCGGCAATGATTTCGATTTCGCCAGTCTTAAGATTTGGATTAGCGACTTCTTTCTTACCAACGACACCTTTAACTTGGATGACGTATTCATTTCTAATGTCAGGAACTTTATCAGCGTCTTTAACCATGATTTGGATAATCCCAGAACGGTCTCTCAAATCAATGAATAAAATAGAGCCTAAGTTTCTTCTCTTGGCCACCCACCCTAAAAGGGTGACTTGACGGCCAACATCTTTAATTGATAATTCGGTATTACGGCAAGTTCTTTCCATATAGAACTATTCCCCTTTCTCACAGTTCTCACCTTCACAGCATTCGCCTTCGTGTTTGTGTTTACCACAGCAATGATGTGTGATGAGTAATTCGTCGACTTTATCGCACATGTCCGCGAGAGCAACAGTAATTTGTTCTTTGCTTTCCATGTTCTTGATAATGACGGATTCATTTTTAATTTCTTCTTCACCGATAATGACAGCAAGCTTTGCTTGTTTCTTTTCGGCACGTTTGAACATGTTTCCGATTTTCACGTCGTCATAGCACATGTCCACCTTATATCCGAGCATACGCAAGTCATTTGCCACCATTAAAGCGGTCTTTTGGCTTTCGATGCCTAAAGGCATAACATAAGCATCAAGTTTGACTTCGGCTTGTTCTAATAAACCATCATCAGTTAAAACACTAACAAGTCTTTCTACACCAAAGCTAAAGCCAACGCCTGGTGCATCTGGTCCACCGATTTCGTGGACTAATTTATCGTAGTGACCACCAGCACCGATGGCGCCGTAGTCATTGCCTTTATTACTAACGTAATGGAATTCGAATACTGTTTCGCTGTAGTAGTCTAGACCACGCACTAAAGTATCATCTACTTCGTAAGGAATTCCCATTGCTTCTAAGGATTCTAATACTTGAGAGAATCTCTTTTGGCTGGCTTCAGAGATGTAATGACTCATCTTTGGAGCGTCCTTAACGATTTCTTGATCGCTTGGGACTTTGCAGTCGAGGATTCTTAAAGGATTGATTTGATATCTCATTCTGCAGTCTTCGCACATGTTTTCGACTTTATCCTTAAAGAAACCTTTAAGAGCAGCGCGATATGCATCACGAGATGCTTCATCACCTAAGGTGTTAATCTTAATGGTGACATTTTGTAAACCTAAGCTTTGGAGAATTGTATACGCAAGTGAAATTACTTCCACATCTGCGTATGGACTTGCGTGTCCGACAGACTCCACGCCGAATTGATTGAATTGACGATATCTACCGAGTTGTGGTCTTTCATAACGGAAGACTGGACCACAATAATAGAACTTTAATGGTAATTCACTGATTGGCAAAAGTTTGTTTTGCACGATCAAACGCATAATACCTGCGGTAAATTCAGGACGAAGTGTTAAGCTTCTTCCACCTTTATCATCAAATGTGTACATTTCTTTTCTAACGACATCAGAACTTTCGCCGACACCACGAACGAATAATTCGCTATGTTCGAGCACTGGAGGTCTCACTTGTTTAAAAGCGAAGAATGAAGCGATTTGACTCATAACGTTTTCAACGTAGGAGTAACTTTCAGCTTCGCCACCAATGATATCGTGTGTACCTTTAACATTGATAATTCCCATAATATATTTCCTTTCGTAATTAATTTATTAATTAGTGCGTCACTCTGGTGATTGAGTAGATGCCATTTACAGATCTTAAGATGTTGAACACATCGTTAAGTCTCTTCGCATCACTCACCATGAGCGTTGCGCTGATATCCACGCCGCCTGTGTTATTTAAGCGAGCATGCAAATTATTAATGCTCACCTTCGCAGCGGTAAGTGTGGACATAATATCGACTAATAAGTTGTTTCTGTCACCTGCTTGGATAAGTACATCCACAGGGTAAGTTGCAAACTCAATGTCATCTCTCCATAAAACTTCCACTAGTCTTTGTGCCTCATTTGCGACATTTGGACAGCTCTTACGGTGAACAGCGATACCTTTACCTTTGGTAACATATCCGACAATGTCATCGCCTGGAATTGGTGTACAGCAGTTAGATAAGCTAATAGCAATCTTGCCAACACCACGGCAATAGACTGGACAGTTATCACCAGATTTAGTTTTCACTCTTCCACCAGTAGGAAGTTGAATTGGACGTTTAATATGTAAGTAATCGATAATCGCACTTGGAACTGGTTTTCTTCCAGCGATGCCCATGAATAAGTCTTCGACATTATCGAATCCGAAGTGATCGAGGAGTTTTGGATCTTCGAGATATTTCATCATCTCTTCTTCCTCAACCGCACGGTCATGGAAGGCATCTAAACATGATTGTTTTCCTTTGGAAATCTTATCTTCTCTGATAAGTTCCATGTTCTTCTTTGCGATATATTTCTTAACAGCGGATTTCGCCGCGTTAGATTTAACGAAGTCTAGCCAGCCTTCACTTGGCGATGAATTCTTGTTGGTTTTAATTTCCACTAAGTCACCGGTTTTAAGGATGGTGTTTAATGGAACCATCACGCCATTGACGAGTGCACCGACGCATGTATCACCAACACGTGTATGAATGTGATAAGCGAAGTCGACTGGTGTACTGCCTTGTGGGAGTTCCACGACTTTGCCTTTTGGTGTGAAGACATAGACATTGGCTTCAAAGATGTCATGGGTAAGGTTATCCATGTATTCTTTTGCGTCGCTATGTTCATCAGAATTAGACATAGAGACAAAGTCTCTGAACCAGTGCAACTTGTTTTCGATTTCCTGTTGTTCCTTACGGGAGTTATAGCCGTTTCCTTCTTTATACGCCCAGTGCGCAGCAACGCCTGTCTCCGCGATTTTGTCCATTTCTTCGGTTCTGATTTGCACTTCATAGAAGTTTCCATCACCACCGACGACTGTGGTATGCAAGGATTGATACATGTTAGCTTTTGGCATAGCAATGTAATCCTTGAAACGGCCAGGAACTGGTTTATATGACTTATGAATTAAGCCGAGGATTTCGTAACATTGAATCTCTGTTTGAGTAATGATACGAAGGGCTAAGATATCATAAATTTCATCAAATGGATGGCCCTTGATATACATCTTTCGATAAATCGAATAAATGGATTTAACACGAGATGAGATATCAAATGGAAGATTATGTTCGAAGAGAATATCCGCAATCTTCTTCTTTAAGGAGTCTAGGGATTTACCCATAGTCTTGGCTTTCTTAGAAAGAAGTTTGGTGATTTCTTCATATCTTGTTGGTTGTAAATATTTAAGACATAAGTCTTCTAATTCACTCTTAATGACATCAAGACCTAAGCGGTGAGCGATAGGAACAAAGACATCCATCGTTTCATTTGAAAGCGCTAATTGACGGTCAGGATTAAGCGCGTCTAATGTGCGCATATTATGTAAACGGTCAGCGAGTTTAATTAAGATAACACGGATATCTTTGGCCATACCTAAGAAGATCTTTCTATGGTCTTCGGCTTCGAATTCTTCACTTGTTATCTTTGATAACTTTAATCTTTGAATCTTGGTTAAGGAGTCAACGATACTCGCAACTTCTTCGCCCCATCTTCTTTTGATGTCTTCGATAGATGTATCTGTGTCTTCAACGACATCGTGTAATAAACCTGCGGCAATGGTTTTAGGACCGCAGTGTAATTGGGCGAGAATATAAGCGACTTCTAAAAGATGGTGATAATATGGTTCACCACTTCTTCTTAACTGACCTTCGTGTTTGGCCATAATGAAATCATAGGCCTCACGAATCATTCTTTTATCTTCAACAGAAGTAATGTAAACGGAGTAAATGTCCTCTACTTCTTCAAAGGTATGTAGAGGATAACCACCATTAACTTTTAATACTTTCGCTTTTTCCATATACACAAATATCTTACAACTATTCATTTATTTTATAAAGAAAATAAAAGGAATGACCCTTTATTAGTAAAAGAAAAAGCCCATATAATGTGCTTTATCTTTCCTCAAATTGGAGTTTATACAGTTTGTAATAATAACCGTGATTTTTAAGTAGTTGTTGATGTGTACCACGCTCCGCAATCTCACCATTTTGAAGCACGATAATCTGATCGGCTTTTTGGACCGTGGAGAGACGGTGAGCAACGATTAACATTGTACCAATGTTCTTAATCTTTTCTAAGGAGTCTTGGATTAAGACTTCAGTCTCGGTATCGATGTTTGCTGTAGCTTCATCAAGAATGAGGATTTGTGGTTTATGGATAACTGTTCTTGCAAAGGATAAGAGTTGTCTTTGTCCTTGGGAATAGTTCTCACCACGTTCGATAACTTCCTCATCATATTTATGTTCAAGTTTTTCAATGAACTTATCAGCGTTCACATATCGGCATGTTTCTTCAATCTCTTCTTGGGTGAATCTATCATCTCTTAATGTGATGTTATTTTTGATGGTTCCGGAGAACAAGAACACATCTTGTAGCATCTGACCAATCGCTCTTCTTAAAGATTTTATCTTTATCTTCTTGATATCCATGCCGTCAATGAGGATTTGACCTTTTTGGATTTCATAGTTACGAACGATGAGTCCGAGGATGGTTGTTTTGCCTGCGCCTGTCGCACCAACGAAGGCACATGTTTCACGTGGATTAATGGTAAATGAGACGTCTTTTAAGATCCATTCTTCTTCCTTATAAGCAAACCACACGTTCTTGAACTCAATCTTTCCTTCGAAATGGTCGATTTCTAAGGCATCTGGTTGATCTAAGACATCTGGTTTAACATCCATAAGGTTAAATAACCTTTCGCTTGCGGTAACCGCTCTTTGGATACCGTTGAGTTGATCAGCAATTGTTTGAATTGGGTTAAAGAACTTGGATAAGTATAAGTAGAAGGCCACGACTTCACCTGCTCCGATAATAAGTTGGAGAGCGAATGAGAATGTGGTTGCTACTGCGGCAAAGTAGATGAAGGAAATAAGTGGACGATAAATACCAAATGCCACTAAGACCTTGTATCTCACTCTTCTTAAATCGTTGTTCTTCTTATCGAACTCTTTGTGCTTTCTCTTCTCTTGGTTGAAGATTTGAATAATCTTCATACCTGAGAGGTTTTCATTTAAGAAGGTATTCAAATCAGAGATGTATTTTCTCTCTTGTGTGAATATCTTATGAATGACTTTTCTAAAGATTAAGGAAACCGCAAAGACAACAGCGACGAATCCAAGCATCACTAAAGATAACTTCCAAGAAATGAAGAACATCATCGCGTAGACGCCAACGATTTCTAAGACGTTTTTAACTAAGTTAACAAGGATAGATGTGAATAGTTCTGATAAGGAAGAAGTATAAGACACTACTCTTGTAACTAAGGAACCAACTGGCATCTCGTTGAATTGGTTTTGTGACATATGAAGGATATGGTCAAAGACTTCCATACGGAGTTTCTCGACCACTCTTTGACCAGCCTTTTGTAAGATCATCGCTTCAAAGTATGAGATGACACCGAATATTAAGGAAGCGCCGAAATAACCGATGGTAATCATTAAAATGATTTTGAGTGTTTCACTTGTTGGTGTGTTAAGTGTGTCAGTTAGTTGCTTCATGAAAAGTGGAAAAGCAATATCAATCACAACACCGAGGATAACTAAAAGCATGGCAAGCAAAAGCGATGGCCATTCTGGTTTTACATATGACCATGTACGTTTAAGCATGACTTTAGCAGGAATCTTTTTATCACCTTTAAGCTTGTCTAAATCTTCAGC
Source organism: Caryophanales bacterium (assembly GCA_016290145.1). Classification (GTDB taxonomy): domain Bacteria; phylum Bacillota_I; class Bacilli_A; order RFN20; family CAG-826; genus RUG13091. The sequence goes on along the minus strand of JAEESX010000007.1, from coordinate 10,224 downwards.
AGCCATATTATTCGTTACCTCCTTCCACTTCTCTTTCTAATTCTTGGAGATAAACCATCTTTTGATATGTTGGTGAGGTCTTTAAAAGTTCCTTATGAGAACCAAAAGCTTCGAGTTCACCATCATTTAAAACGATGATTTTATCTAAGTGACTAACCGTGGAAACACGAGAAGCAACCACTAAAGTGGTTTTGCCTTGTCTTGCTTCACGGATGTTATGTAAAATTGTTTCTTCTGTCTTCACGTCAACCGCGCTGACAGAGTCATCTAAAATCATAATCGGAGCGTTCTTCGCGTACGCTCTTGCGATAGAAATTCTTTGTTTTTGACCACCAGAAAGTGTCACACCTCTTTCACCTGAAACGGTGTTATAGCCTTCTTTAAATCCGCTGAGGTCTTTGTTGATATCAGCAAATCTTGCACTCTCCACAATCTTATCCATCGTCATTGTGTCATCAGCAAAGGAAATGTTATTGCTAATTTTATCCGAGAATAAGAAATTATCTTGTGGAACGTAAGCGATATTCTTTCTTAGAGATTGGATATTGCAGTTCATAAGATCATTGTCATCAATCTGAATAGCGTTTTCATCGATGTTATATAAGTGCAATAAAGAATTGACTAATGTGGTTTTACCACAGCCAATCTTGCCGACAATACCGACGGTTTCACCAGCGTTTATTTCTAAAGAAATATTCTTTAAGGAAGGATTCTTACTTCCTGGATATGTGAACGAGAAATTATTAAATGTGATTTTGCCTGCGACATCTTTTAAAACAATCGCACCTTCTTTGTTACAAACTTCTTCTGGTTCATCTAAGAAATGAGTAATTCTCTTTAAAGAGGTTCTACTTCTAGAGTACATAGAAATCATTTGTCCCATAGCGATCATTGGCCAAATGAGTAAGTCAAAGTAACCAAGGAATGTCACTAAGCCACCTAAGTTCAAATTAACTGCGTGGCCAAAGATCACTACTGGATTGCCAGAAATAAAGGAATAGACAAACCATCCACCGAAGCCCATAACAATAGATGAGATAAGGGCAATAATGATACCAATCAAAATATCAAAGACAATGGAAATTCTCGCGAATGAAACGTTAGTGTTTTTATCTTTTCTCGCTAGTTTAGCGAAAGCGTGTAATTGTTGAGTTTCTTTGACGAATGCTTTAACAACACCGATACCAGTGAATGTTTCTTGTGAGAAATCATATAAATCATCAAAGGATTTTTGTCTCATATCCCAGCGTTGCGCCATTATTCTTTCTACGAAAACGCCCCAAACAACGATGAGAATAATTGGGATAAAGGCGATACAGGATAAGACCCAGTCTAACTGAACCATTTTCACGATAACAAATACTGACATGAATGCAGCATCAACAAGCATAATTGTGCCCCATCCAAAGAATTCTGAGATGTTATCGATGTCGTTAGTGAACCACGCCATAACGGTACCAACTTTATTCTCGTGATAATATCTTTGAGACAAGCGTTCCGCTTTTAAAAACATTTGTTCTCTTAGATTTGCTTCAATTTTGAAAGCTGCGTGGAAGATGGTAAATCTCCAAAGCATTCTTCCAAGCATCATTCCACCGGCAATAACTAAAGTGGCAATGATGATATGTAATATTTCTTCCGTTACTTCCTTAGATAATGAGCCGATTTCATCGGCTTCATTTAAGAAATCTACGATCTGGCCTAAATATTCCGGAACTTTGAGCTGTAAAATATCAACCACGACCAAAGCCGCCACTCCGATAATGAAGAAGATGGCGTACCTGAGATAGTATTTGTTGATGTAACGTCCGAATAACATAAGATTAAGTTAATAAAAAATTAACTTCTTACAAGTTTATCACAACGTACAAAATAAACAATACGGACGCATCTATAAAGCAATAAAAAAGCGGATGATTAGTCCGCTAAAATATAGGTTTTGAAGGTTAATCAATTATTTGCTCTTTCTAAACTCTTTAACATTGAAATCTAATGACTTCATACCCTTGAAGTAAGAGACCTTTAATTTTCCGATGAAATCAACAAAATCTAAATCTTCAAACTTATTTCTGCTGATACCAAATCCAGTGAGTTTATTGCTATTTCCGATATAAGACAATAAGTGTTCTCCTGTCTTAGAGAAGGTTAGTGAATCAACACGGATACGTCTGAGCAAGAGGGTTGGCGCTTTCCAGCTTTCACCAAATGGTGAGAATGATTGAATGAGAGCGTAGTTGTCATCATTGATTTCAGTAAGACCGATTTCAACCTCATCCTCTTCTTCCACTTCTAATGGAGTTTCGCTAGCGAATTTAATGAATCTCGCTTTGAACTCTTCGAAGTCTTTTTTATAGATGCTGCAGCCACCTGCAAGTGCGTGTCCACCAGCGGTCAACACTAAGTCAGAACAACTGTTAAATGCCTTGACAACATTGAATCCTTCTGGTGCACGGCAACTGCCTTTTAAGACATCAGCATCCTTTTCTTGTGTAAACACAATTGTAGGTTTACGGACTTTAGAGCAAATACTATTTGCGATTAATCCCATAATTCCTTCTTTAACATCGCTGATGACCACTATTGCGCTGTCATTCGGATTAACTTCAGGCATGTTTTCTTCGGCTAATTTGCTTTCGGTTTTTCTTTCGTCATTAGTCTTCACAATCCAGGCATAGAGTTTATTAACAACACTCATGTCAGGTGTCACGAAATATCTAATGATATGATTGATGCTTTCGTTATCTAATAATCTACCTAGGGCATTAATCTTAGGAGCAATCTTCATACCGATTGCGTTTTCATCATAAGTGCCTTCTTCTTTTAATAGATCGATTGGATAGAATTCGCCTTCTTTATAATTTTGGAAAACGAGTCTCAAGAATCTACGATTGTAATCGAGTAAAGGCATCATATCGCTGATTAGAGAGATAGAAGCAAGAGTTGATAAGTATTTATCAAAGCGGCCTAATAACGCCCAAGAGAACATGAATGAGACGAAGCCTGCGCTAGTCGCAGTTTCGCCAAAGTTGCTGTAAGAAGGATGAATAATAACATCGGCGTTTGGCACCACTTCTGGAACTGTGTGGTGATCAATAACTAAGACTTTGACGCCTTGTTCTTTTAAATAAGCGATTGGCTCGTTTGCAGAGATGCCGTTATCAACAGTAATCACTAATTTCACGCCTTTAGAGACGATTTCTTCAGCTTTAGTTAAAGTGATACCATAACCATCGTTATAGCGGTTAGGAATGTAGAATAATGGCACTACACCAAGAGTTAATAAACTCTTCACGACGATAGATGTTGACATAATGCCATCTGCGTCATAATCACCATAGATAAAGATTTTATCTTTATTAGCAATCGCCTCTTTTGTTAAGGCTACCGCTTTATCCATATCCTTGAATTCATGACCAGCAGCAAAGGAATCGATGGTTACTGGAGCGATTAAATCTTGGTAACCTTGTTCATCGATTTTATAGTGCTTTAATAAACGTTCAAATAATGTGTCTTTCATATTGGCTAAAAAGGCCACCTTATAGGTAGCCTATTTGTATTAGTCGTTGATTCCGATGAATGTTCTTTCTTCTGGTTCCGCGGAATGAGGTTGTTTGATGACCTTTTTCTTTTTCTTGCGTTTGAAGAAGTTTGTAATCTTATCGGTATTAACTTTGCTGAATAACTTGTAGAAGAATTGAGCAACTGGGCCATAAAGTGTTGTTTCTAAGAACGCCGCTAAGATGACACCGATAACGAGGACTAAGAACATCCAAGCATTGCCACTAGCACCAAATCCGAAGAAGTTGATAGCGATATAAATGGCAAGGACGGAAAGTAATAAGATTGAAGAATATGCTAAGGAATTAGCTCTCACCATGATAGCATTTCTATTTTCAATAGAACCATCGTGATTCTTGTCTTCTAAGACTAATTCTCTTTCTCTATTCATGAATAAGATACCGACCACTAATCCGAAGAATGCGATAACTGGTAATGTGACGATAGCATAATTGAGCGCGCCTAATTGTGCGATACGGACAGCCGCTAATGCGCCTGCTGCGATTGCGGTAACGCCTGTAGGAACGATTAATGTCGCTAAACCACGTGATAAGCGGTATCTGAGTAATAAGTAGACAGCACTGACTGCTAAGCCCACTAATGTACCCCAAATGATTGGGAAGAATTCAGGTTGTTCAGAAGAGACTGATCTAACATCTTTGATGGATGTGACGAGAATGTCATCATCGTTACTATCATCGATAGCGAATCTTAATAAGTGAGCAACGCCTTTTTCGTTTGTATAAACGAGTTCGTTTGTATCATCTTCTAAATCTGCGTCGTAGTATGCATTATATTTCTCATCAGAGTATGTTTGATTTAATTTAACGACACAGTATCTATGATAAAGTGTATTTTCAATACCTTCTTCTTTGACTTTTTCTTCGCTTTCTTCATAAACGACATCATCGATGAGTGTAGATAATGCTTTTGCATTAGCTTCATCTTCACCTTGATAGTAGAAGACTTTGTCTAAGAGGTCTCTAACAATTGTTTCATTGATTGGAGCATTTTCGATCTTAGATTCGAAGAAGATTTCTGTATATTGAGGTTCGCTTGCTTTGGCGGCGAAGTCTTTATTTGTGTTCTTTAGAACACCAAATGTGACCATGCCAGCAATACCAGCCACTAATAAGACTGCAGCGACAATACCAACTGGTTTCTTTTTGTGGGTGAAGTCTTTATCAGCATAGCTGCCGAAGAATGTTTGTTTTTCTTCTTTTAAGAGGTTTGGAACTCTCTTGGAATCAATACCAAACATTTCGTATTTGCCTTGTAATTTTGTGGCGTTTGTGGCTAACCACATTAAGCCTCTTAAGACGAGGAGGTTTAACAATAAGGAAGCAAGACCACCGATAACGGAGATAACGGCAAAGCTTCTCATTAATGCACCACCGAAGAGATATGCAAAGACACCTAAGATGATTAAGACAACATTGATGTCTAAGATTGGTAATAAGGATTTCTTCGCAGCTTCAGAGTTGGCTTTCTTTAAAGAACGTCCACGATATGCTTCATCTTTTAACTTTGTTAAATAAACAACGTTAGAAGCTAAGGAAGCAACTGCGACTGCCACTAATGCGATTAAGCCAGCGGCGTTGAATTCAGCAGTGAATAAGATGATGCTAGCAACACCTGCGAATACGCTCGCGATTGTGGTTGTGGCAACGCTTAATGCGCTTAAGCGATAGAACACTGCTGATAATAAGGATAAGACAACAATACAGACAATTGTGGCTCTTAATGTTGCAGACCAAGCGAGTTGTGGGCCTGATGCAGCAATTTCGATTAATGCTTCAGTAGAAGCAGAAACGTTTGTGGAGTATAAGAATGTCACTTTGTAATCTAATGATCCACTATTGATTAAGGCGACATAGTATCTGGCGGTATCGAATGCTTTTCTAACTTCAGAAGCTTCGTATTTACCGTTGCTATTGACGTCTTGGATATTAACGTAAGCGGTTAATGTATCGATATCTTTATCTTCTTCTTCGAGTTTTTGAAGTTCAGCGATATCGAAACTCATGAAGACTTTTTGAGCGACTTTTTCATCATAATTTTCGTTTCCGGAAATTGTGTAGGAGAACTTATCGGTGTCTTCGTTATAGTCATGCCATAAGTATAAGTAATAGGTTTCTGTTGTTGTGGCTTCTTCGCCTTCACCTTCGGTGGATGTTTCGGCATATTCTGTCTTACCATCTTCTTTGGCTTGTTTGACAACATCATATAATTCTTTGAAGTGATTACCGACTGGGATGTTAATAGATGGATAATCATTCTTGGTTTCCATATAAGCATCGCCAGTAAGGAATTTTTCTTCTTCTTTAGCGTTATTTAAAACTGGGGCTTCATCGGCTCTGGAGGAGAGGGCTAATGAACCATTGAATGTCATTAAGTTTTGAATATTGTTATAACCAGAATCGTTATCTTGCTTAACCACTACTTTAACTGTGTCATTGCCTTCGGTATAGACTTGGTAGTTTGTAATTTTTAAAGCATCAAGACGATCCATCATGCTATCTGCGACAGCTTCTGATGCGGATTTACCATCAAAGCTTTCATCTAATGATTTGCCACCTTCTTTTTCTTCAAGACGGAAAACCATTTCCTTGCCATCGGCATATTCAATATTAGAGGTACTGTTTTTAAATACGTTGGCAAATGTCGCACCCATTAATACTAATGAGGCGCCTGTGAGTACAACGTAAGACCACAATCTTCTCATATTAATTCCTCCTGTATATACACAAAATACATATGCGCTTTGCGCGTCATTAAAAACTATATACTAATTATCCGTTCATTTCAATAAAAAATGCGCACGTGTATAATGCGCATAAGATTTTATCTTAGAATAAGCTACCTTGGTGTCTTATTTTGAGATGTTTGTAGGCTTTTGGCGAAGCCACTCTACCACGAGGAGTACGATCAATGAAACCGATTTGTAAGAGGTATGGTTCATAGACGTCTTCGAGGTTCATTATTTCTTCACCGATTGCGTTTGCTAGGGTATCAAGACCGACAGGTCCACCATTGAAACGTTCGATAAGTGTCTTTAAGTATCTGATATCAACATCATCTAAACCGATTTCATCAACCTTTAAAGCGTTGAGTGCTTCAAGGGCATCATTGACATCGATTTCATCTTTTCCTTTGAAGTTTGCGAAGTCACGAACACGTTTGAATAAGCGGTTAGCAATACGAGGTGTTCCACGACTTCTTTTAGCGATTTCAATCGCTGCTTCATCACTGATTTTTGTATTAAAAACACGGGCGGTTCTTTTAACGATTTGTTCGACCTCATCAATGTCGTAAAAATGAAGTTTTTCGGTTATACCGAATCTTTCTCTAAGTGGAGCGGATAAATCACCTGCTCTGGTGGTCGCACCAATGAGGGTAAATGGAGGCAAATTAAGGGTAATTGCCTTGCCGTTCATATCGCGATTGATGACCACAGAAAATTTGAAGTCTTCCATTGCCGTATATAACGATTCTTCGACGATTCTAGGGATTCTATGAATCTCGTCGATAAAAAGGATATCACCTGGTTCTATTGAGGATAGGATAGCCGCTAAATCGCCAATCTTTTCAATGCTTGGTCCACTAGCAACATGGATATGAGCATTCATCTCATTTGCGATAACATAAGCAAGTGTAGTTTTACCTAATCCTGGAGGACCATAGAAAAGAAGATGATCTAATGGTTCATCTCTATGAAGAGCAGCACCAATAAAAACCTTAAGGTTTTTCTTTAAGTCTTTTTGCCCGACGTATTCTTCTAAAACTTGAGGTCTTAGAGATACTTCTTCTTGAGTTTCATTTTTGTTAATATGTGCATCTAATAAACGAGACATATTTACTTCCTCAATTTGCTAAGTGCGATGCGAAGGATATCTTCCGAAGAAGCTCCTGGTTCATTGATGGTCGCTAAGACTCTATCAATGGCAGCGCCTTTAAATCCTAAGCCTTTTAAGGCTTCATAAACATCTTCATAAACACCTGGATCGCCTTTGCTACCACCGGTTAATTCACCTTTCAAATCTAAGATGATTTGTGCGGCCGCTTTGGCACCGATACCTGGTAATTTCTTTAAGTAAGCAACATTGTTGCTTGCGATGGCGTTAACCACTTCTTCTGGGGTTGTAGAACTAAGTGCGCCAATCGCAGTTCTTGGACCGAGTCCTTTAACTTTGATAAGGGAAAGGAAAACTGACTTTTCATCTAAAGATGAGAAGCCGACTAAGTATTGTTCATCTTCTCTAACAACATTGTAGGTATAGAGTAATACTTCTTGCCCAACAATAAAGTTATCAATATGGGACACTAAAACTTGGTAACCGACATTGTTAACATCAACTACCACTGTGTCTTTGTCTTTTAACGCTACACGTCCTTTGAGAAAGTAAATCATAAGTCCCCTCCTTATCGATATACCATAATAAATAAAATAATAAAGATTAGAGATAAGATGGCTGCGCTTAATGAAGCGACAACGATTAGCTCATTCTTATTTTTCATAATCTCTTATATATTCCGTAGGCATAGGTATAGGCGCGCGCTTGTGTTCGCTTATACGATGGAGATATTCAATTCTCTCCTTAGCCTTTGGATCTATTTCTTTTCCTAAAAGGAAATCATCTAAATCTTTGTATAAAACACCCATTTCTGTTTCATCAGTTTGGCCTTCGAATAAGCCTGCTGTTGGTGTGCGTTCCGCTAATGCGGCTGGAACGCCTTTAATCTTCGCGGCTTCCACGACTTCACCTTTGGTGAGATAAACGATTGGCAAGATGTCAGCGGCGCCATCACCATATTTTGTGAAGTAGCCAGTATATCTTTCATCCATGTTATCTGTGCCTAAAACAAGGCATCTATGGGTTTGACCATATGCATAAAGCATAGTCATTCTAATTCTCACTTTAAGATTGGATAAACTCATCTTATCCAAGGTTATACCTTGTCTAGCGAATTCATCGACTGTGGCATGGAAGGATTTACTACCATCCATGACAATATATCTGAGGTTTAATGCTTCAGCGACTTTAATAGCATCTTCTAAATCGGATGGGTTGCTATCGATAGGCATCATGATGCACATGAGTTTTTCTCTTCCCACTGCGGACTTCGCTAAAGCTGCCACTAAGGAAGAATCAACGCCGCCCGAAAGACCGAGGACATAACCATCTTGATGGCTTTGTTCTAAATAGTCTTTTAAGAAGTCTTCTACGACTAATAAGTATTGTTCGAGTTTCATATTAACGATAGTATTCGAATTGGAAATCGTCTAAATAGACGATATCTCCATCATCCGCTCCCATTTTCTCTAATTCATCATCCACTTTGAGTTTTCTTAATTTGGTCATTAAAACCATCATGCCTTCATCAGTGGTTATATTTGTCATCTTGTAGAATTTAATGATCTTATCGCCAAGGATACGGTATTCACGAGAAGAAACCTTTTCGATTGTGAATTCTTTTTCTTCTTCTGGGAGTTCGTATAACTTGGTATCGAGTTCTTCTTCCGCTTCATCATAAAGTGGGAAGGCAGGAGTCTTGTCTAATAAGTCAGCGACTTTATATAAGACTTCTTCAATACCTTCATCCGTTAAAGCGGAGATTGGAATAATGTCTTGTTTAACTTTCTTTTTAAAGGCTTTAAGTTTTTCTTCTGCGCCTTCTTCATCCATCTTAGAACCGACTAAGATACATGGTCTTTTATCTAAACCAAATCCATAGGATTTAAGTTCATTATTAATCACTTTATAGTCTTCAATTGGATCTCTACCAGATTCACCGAAATCAATGACGTGGATAATAACACGGCATCTTTCGATGTGTCTTAAGAATTGAAGACCTAAACCTTTACCTTGGTGAGCACCTTCAATAAGTCCTGGAAGGTCCGCCATTACGAAGGAACGTCCATCCTTAGTGGTAACAACACCGAGGTTTGGAACAATTGTGGTAAATGGATAATCAGCGATTTCTGGCTTTGCAGAACTAACCACACTTAAAAGTGTGGACTTACCAACACTTGGGAATCCGACTAAGCCGACATCCGCTAAGAGTTTAAGTTCGAGAATTAATCTCTTTCTTTCACCTGGTTCGCCATTTTCAGCGATCTTTGGTGTTCTATTTGTTGGTGATTTAAATGCGGAGTTGCCTCTACCACCTCTACCACCTTTTGCGACTCTAATAATTTTGCCATCTTCGTTCAAGTCACCTAAGAATTTGTGGCCTTCTTCTTCGAAGATAACTGTTCCCACTGGAACATCGATAGTTACATCTTCTGCATATTTACCGAATTGGTTTTTAATTCCACCCTTTTCACCATCATTACCGATGAAGGTTTTACTATGACGGAAATTGAGGAGTGTATTGATCTTAGAATTTGCTCTTAAAAAGATAGAAGCACCTCTACCACCATTACCTCCAGCAGGGCCACCTTTTGGTACGTATTTTTCACGGAGAAATGCGATAGCGCCATCGCCACCTTTTCCACTTCTCACTTCAATAACAACACGATCAATAAACATACTTAAATATATACCCGCTTATATTATATATAACGCAAAAGAAAAAGACCACAATTAAGTGGTCTTATTTTCATTATTTTCGCTTAATTACTTTGCGACAACAACTCTCACACAAGTGCGATCTTTTCCAAGA
>JAEESX010000029.1 GCA_016290145.1 Caryophanales bacterium | reverse complement strand
AGTAAATAATAGATTTAAGGAGCCATTTCAATGATTAGAAATATCAAAGACTTGAAACAACTCAACAATGGTCGTTATGACTATTCACACGTTAGTGGTGATCTCGAACTCCCTAACTTAGTGGAAATTCAAACCAAATCATTTGAAGAGTTCAAAAACAAAGGCTTAGATGATGTCTTTAGAGAAGCTTTCCCTATTCTTAACTATACCGAAACCTTATCTATCGACTATGTCTCTGCTCGTTTTGGCGAACCAGAGCATTCCTATTTAGAATGCAAAACCCAAGACTTAACTTATTCAGTCCCAATCTATGTCACTTTACGTTTAACACATAAAGAGACAGGAGAAATCCAAGAATCAGAAGTCTATATGGGTGAGTTCCCATTAATGACATCTGGCGGTACATTCATCGTCAACGGTGTCGAAAAAGTTATCATTTCTCAATTAGTCCGTTCTCCGGGCGCCTACTTCTCTGCCACACAAAAAGCAGGTAAGTATTTATATGGTTGTGACTTAATTCCTGGTAGAGGAACATGGTTACAATTTGAAAGTGACAATAAGGATATCTTAAGCGTTCGTATCGATCACCAAAGAAAGATGAACGTCTGTTTATTACTTCGTGCCTTAGGCTTTGAAGAAGATAAAGATATTCTCCAATTATTCGGCAAAAACGAAGCATTACAACTCACACTCGAAAAAGATGATACTTTAAAGGTCAAAGATTCAAAGAATGCGTTAGCAGAAATCTTTAGAAAGATGAAACCAGGTGAACCTGTTACTGAAGAAGGTAACATCACATACTTGGTGCAAAAATTCTTCGATAGCAAACGTAACGATTTGGGTCGCGCAGGCCGTTATAAATATATTAAGAAGTTAAGCGTATATGGCCGTTTAGCCGGTCGTATCCTTGCTGAAAACCTTGTCAGCGCTGATGGTGAAATCAGATTTACCAAAGGTACACTCTTAACAGAAAAGGATGTTGAAGACTTAAGAAACGAAGACTTCTTCGAAAAAGGAGCCCACTTACACAAGTTAGGTTCTAACGATCGTCTTGACACCCATAACTTAGTCAACATTGTTAAAGTTTATAACAATGAAAAAGAAAAGAAAGTCTGCCACATCATTGGTACAGACTTAAATGGCACAGCACAAACAGCCACAATCAGTGACATTGTCGCGTCATTCTCATATTTCTTAAACATCATCGATGGATTCGGGACCACAGATGATATTGACCATTTAGGAAATAGAAGAATTCGCTGTGTCGGTGAATTAATTCAAAACCAATTCCGTATCGGTTTAGGCAAGATGGTGAAAACCGTCCAACAAAAGATGTCCATTTCCGATTTAGGTAATGTGAAACCAAAAGCATTAATCAATCCACGTCCATTGAACGCTTCAATCCGTGAATTCTTTGCTTCCTCACAATTATCTCAATTCATGGATCAAACAAACCCACTCGCGGAATTAACTAATAAGAGAAGATTATCCGCGTTAGGCCCAGGCGGTTTAACACGTGATAGAGCTTCAACCGCTGTCCGTGACGTTCACGTTTCTCACTATGGTCGTATTTGTCCAATTGAAACACCTGAAGGTCAAAACATCGGTTTAATTAACAACCTCGCTTCCTACGCGAAAGTTAATAAATACGGTTTCATTGAAACACCATACCGTAAAGTTACAGAAGACGGTCGTGTCTTAAATGATGCTAAAGACTGTGTTTACCTTTCCGCAGATGAAGAATGGGATAAGTGTATCGCAGAAGCGAATATTAACTTAGGTCCTAACGGAGAAATCTTAGACGAACAAGTCGTTGCCCGTTATAAGGGTGAAAACATCATGGCTCCTAAAGAAGATGTCGACTTTGTCGACGTTAGTCCAAAACAAATCGTTAGTATCGCTGCTGGTAGCATTCCATTCCTTGAAAACGACGACACCATGCGTGCCCTTATGGGTAGTAACATGCAACGTCAAGCATTACCACTTTTAAAACCAACAGCACCTCTCGTGGGTACCGGTCTTGAACACCAAGTTGCGAAAGACTCTGGTCTTGCAGTCGTAGCAGTGGAAGATGGTGTGGTTACATATAGTGACTCCAGAACCATCAAAGTGTTAGAAGCTGAAGGTAAAGAAAGAGCTTACCACTTACAAAAATTCGAAAGAAGCAACCAAGGCACATGTATCAATCAACACAGTATCGTGCGCGTTGGTGACAAGATTAAACGCGGACAAATCATCGCTGATGGTCCAGCAATGCAAAACGGTGACTTAGCGTTAGGTCAAAACGTCACAATCGCCTTTATGACCTGGAATGGTTATAACTACGAAGACGCTGTCATCATGTCCGAAAGATTAGTTAAAGATGATGTCTACACATCTATCCATATCGAAAGATATGAATTAGAATGCCGTAGCATTCCTAAATTAGGTGATGAAGAAATTACCAGAGATGTTCCAGGTGTTTCTGAAGCCGCAAAAGCCTACCTCGATGAACGCGGTATTATCGTTCCAGGTAGTGAAGTTAAAGAAGGCGACATCCTCGTTGGTAAAGTGACCCCACGTGGTCAAACCGAACCAAGCCCAGAAGAAAAACTCTTAATGGCTATCTTCGGTGAAAAGACAAACGAAGGAAAAGACGCTTCTTTAAGAGTCCCTCACGGTGGTTCTGGTATCGTTTTAGATGTCAAAGTGTTCAAACACGAAGGCAAAGCTAAAGATAATAGATTCCCACCAGGAGTTAACGAAATCGTTCACGTCTATATCGTCCAAAAGAGAAAGATCTCTGAAGGTGATAAGATGTCCGGTCGTCATGGTAATAAGGGTGTTATTTCCCGTATTTTACCAGAAGCCGATATGCCATTCTTACCAGATGGCACACCAGTGGATATCATGTTGAACCCATTAGGCGTTCCTTCACGTATGAACATTGGTCAAATTCTTGAAGTCCATTTAGGTATGGCCTTAAAGAAATTAGGTTATAAGATTGCCACACCTGTCTTTGATGGCATCACCAACGAAGAAATCTTCGATATGATGGAAAAAGCAAAGATGGCAAAAGATGGTAAAACCATTCTTTATGATGGAACTACCGGTGATAGATTTGATGAAAGAATCACTGTTGGTGTCATGTACATGATCAAACTCGTCCACATGGTCGATGATAAGTTACATGCTCGTGCAACTGGTCCATATAGCTTAGTTACACAACAACCTTTAGGTGGTAAAGCACAAAACGGTGGTCAAAGATTTGGTGAAATGGAAGTCTGGGCTCTTGAAGCTTACGGCGCCGCCCACGTCTTACAAGAAATTATCACTGTTAAATCCGATGATAGAGTGGGTCGTAGAAAAACATACGAAGCCATCATTAAAGGACAAGAATTACCAAAACCAGGTATGCCAGAAGCATTCCGTGTTCTTGTTAAAGAATTACAATCCCTCGCTATCGATGTCTCATTATTAGATAACGAAGGTAACCAAATCGATATGGATGCTCTTGCTAAAGAAGCCCTTAAGGAAGAAAGAAAGATCAACTCTTCTATCCGTAACCTTACCGGTGAAGCAGGACCAGAATCAGTCGTTGATACTGAAAATGGTGGATATGGCACCCATGCCTATGGTGAGAAAGAAGACTAAGGAGGTAAAATACGATGTTTGATGTCAAAAAATTAGCGGCAATCCAAGTCGGACTTGCCTCCCCAGATACTATCCGTAAATGGTCCCATGGTGAAGTTTTAAAACCAGAAACCATTAACTACAGAAGCCAAAAACCAGAACCAGATGGTTTATACTGCGAAAGAATCTTTGGTCCTAGCAAGGACTACGAATGTCACTGTGGTAGATATAAGAAAATTAGATTTGCCGGTGTCGTTTGTGAACACTGTGGTGTCGAGATTACCACCAAAGATGTCCGTCGTGAAAGAATGGGTCATATTGAACTCCATGCTCCATGTACACATATTTGGTACTTAAAAGGTATTCCATCCAGAATTGGCTTATTACTCTCTATTTCTCCAAAAGATTTAGAAGAAGTCGTGTACTATGCTGCTCACTTATGTATTAAGAAAGGCAACAGCCACACACTTTATTACCGTGAATTCATCAACGAACGTAACGGCCGTGAAATCTTCATCGCTGCTTTACGTGATATCCAAGATAACGCTAGTGAATTCGGTTTAATCGAAGGTAGTGAAGATTGGGAAAAGTGCAATCGTTTAATCGAAAGATTAGAAAATCGTGCTGAAGTCTTCGACTTCCAAACCAACGCTAACTTCGTCGAAAAATACACAGGTGCTAAATTCTCTGAAGGTGCCGGTGCAATTCAACAATTATTAAAGGAAGTTGATTTAGACGCTGAAGCAGAAGAAATCAATAAATCCATTAAGGATGCCTCTTCCGCAAACAGACAAAAATTAACAAAGAGATTAGAAGTTATTGAAGCATTCAGAAACTCCAATAACAGACCTGAATGGATGGTCTTAGATGCCCTTCCAGTCATCCCACCAGATCTCCGTCCTATGTTAGCTCTTGATGGTGGTAGATTTGCCACCTCAGACTTAAATGATTTATATCGTAGAGTTATTTCTCGTAACAACCGTTTAAAGAAATTAATCGATATGAATTCCCCACAAGCCATCTTGATGAACGAAAAACGTATGCTTCAAGAATGTGTCGATGCTTTAATCGATAACGGTAGAAGAAACAAAGCCGTCCAAGGCGCTGGTGGTCGTGCCCTTAAGTCCTTATCTAATGCCTTAAGAGGTAAACAAGGTCGTTTCAGACAAAACTTATTAGGTAAACGTGTCGACTACTCTGGTCGTTCCGTTATTGCCGTCGGTCCATTCTTAAAGATGTATCAATGTGGTCTTCCAAGAGAAATGGCCATCCAATTACTCCGTCCATTTATCGCATGCGAACTCTTAAAGAGAGGTATCGCCAATGCGCATAGACAAGCGGATAAAATCATCGATAGATATGACAATGTTGTCTTTGACATCATTGAAGAAATCATTTCTAAACACCCAGTCTTATTGAACCGTGCTCCAACACTTCATAGACTTGGTATTCAAGCCTTCCAACCAATCTTAGTTGATGGCCGTGCGATTCGTTTGCACCCATTAGTGTGTACCGGATTCAACGCCGACTTTGATGGTGACCAAATGGCTGTTCACGTGCCACTTTCTAAAGCTGCACAAGAAGAAGCTCTTAACTTAATGTTAGCGAGCAACAACATCCTTGGTCCTAAGGACGGCAAACCAATCGTTACTCCTTCCCAAGACATGGTTATCGGTAACTACTACTTAACCAGCGAAAACACAAAGGAAGAATTCCTTGCTAAAGCAAAAGAATTACGCGCTGCGGGTGACGATGAAGAAGCTGAAAGATATGAATTATACGCTGCTAGTGAAGGTAAAGCTTTCCGTAGCGTTGATGATGTCTTATTAGCCTATCAAACAAAACAAATCCACTTACATAACCGTATTGCTATCTTAGGTAGTGCGTTATTAAAGAAGGACTTCACAGAAGAAGAAAACAAGAGTTACTTATTAACATCTGTTGGTAAGATCATCTTCAACCTCATCTTCCCAGCTGACTTCCCATACTTAAACGAAGTTAACGAAAAAGTCTTAAGTGGTAAACACGATGAAATTGCAAAATTCTTTATTCCTCGTGGTAGCGATATCCGTAGTGAAATCGCCAAACGCTCAGTCTTAAAACCATTTGGTAAGAAAGACTTAGGTAAGATCATTAACGAAGTATTCCAACGTTATGATAGACAAGGCAATCCAAAGACCAGCGCTGTCCTTGATAAGATTAAAGACCAAGGCTTCCGCTTCTCCACAATTGCAGGCTTATCCATCTCCTTATTCGACATCCACATGGTTGAAGGTAAAGAACAAATCCTTGAAGATGGTGACAAGAAAGTCGCTGAACTCAAAGAAATGTATGAAATGGGCTTATTAACCAACAAAGAAAGACACGCACAAGTCGTCGATGTCTGGAATGGTGTGAAGAACAAAGTTCAAAGCATCTTAACCGATCAATTCGGTAAAGATCGCGCTAACCCAATCTTCATGATGTCCGACTCTGGTGCTCGTGGTAACATCTCTAACATTCTTCAATTAGCAGGTATGCGTGGTTTGATGGGTTCTACATCCGGTGAAACTATCGAATTACCAGTTAAACGTTGCTTCCGTGAAGGTATGTCCGTGTCCGAGTTCTTTATTGCCACTCATGGTGCCCGTAAGGGTGGTGCTGATACAGCCTTAAAGACCGCTGACTCAGGTTACTTAACAAGACGTTTAGTTGACGTTTCTCAAGACGTTATCGTTAGAGAAGAAGATTGTGGTACAGACCACGGCTTCAAAGTCAAAGAAATTAGAGATACTTCTAAGAACGCAGTTATCGTTAAATTAGAAGACCGTTTAGTCGGTCGTTATGCCTTAAGAGATATCGTTAACCCAGAAACAGGTGAAGTTATCGTTGAAGGCAATACCATGATTGACGAAGATCAAGCCAAGGCAATCGTTAATGCCGGTATCCAAGAAGTGGAAATCAGATCCTTATTCGGTTGTGAAACCAAAGATGGTGTCTGCGTCCATTGCTATGGCCGTAACTTAGCGACAGGCCGTAAGGTCGAAATTGGTGAAGCAGTTGGTATTATGGCTGCTCAATCTATCGGTGAACCAGGTACACAATTAACCATGAGAACATTCCATACCGGTGGTGTCGCGGGTAGCGATATTACTGAAGGTTTGCCTCGTGTTCAAGAATTATTCGAAGCTCGTACACCTAAAGGTGAAGCTTTAATTAGTGAAATCCCAGGTGAAATTACCAATATTAAAGAAGAAGGCGGTTGCTTCTTAGTCACCGTCAAGAACGACATTGAAGAAAAGACATACAAGACCCCATTCGGCGCTCACTTAAGAGTCAAGAAGGGTGACAAAGTCATCAATGGTGGTAAGATCACAGAAGGTGCTATTTCGCCAAAAGTCTTATTAGAAAACGCTGACGAAACAGCCGTTGAAAACTACATCTTAAAAGAAGTTCAAAAGGTTTATAGCGCACAATCCATCGGTATTTCTGATAAACACATCGAAGTTATCGTTAGACAAATGCTCCGCAGAGTCTTCGTCGTCGATGCTGGTGATACAGATATGCTCTCTGGCACACGCGTTAACATCAACACCTTCACTGCAAAGAACGCCAAAGTTCTCGCTGAAGGCAAGAGACCAGCTGTCTTCTCTCCATTAATTCTTGGTATTACAAAAGCCGCTATTGAAACTGATAGTTTCTTATCCGCCGCTTCCTTCCAAGAAACAACACGTGTCTTAACCGATGCAGTTATCAAATGTAAACGCGATAACTTACATGGCTTAAAAGAAAACGTCATTACCGGTCACTTAATCCCAGCAGGTCGTGGATTATTATCCGCTGCTGAAGAAGAAGCGATTGTTGATGGCTTCACCGTGGAAAAGAAGATGAAAGAAGTTTCTGACCGCTACGTCGAAGAACACGATCGTGTAATCAATGAAATTCACGAAAAGATTCGTAAAGCGGAAGAAGAAAATAAGAAATAATTCTTCAAACTAGTAAAAAAGAGGTCCCAATTATTTGGGGCCTTTTATTTTGTTATGAAGTCGATACATTTCTTGATAAGTTTTGTATCCACCATATGATTGTATTTTTCTCTATCTATGTGTTCCTTAAGATAAGTGACTTTTGCTTCTTCATCAGGTTTATTCTTTTTCACAAACTTATCGTATTCGTGATGCACCTTGTCGTAGTAGTGCTTTCCTTCAAGTGTGTAATATACAGTGCCATGACCATGTTCTAATAACTTAATGAATTTAAATCGTTTATCTTTACCAAACTGTTTCTTATACATAGTGAATCCCGCTTCAATAGGGACAGTAGTGTCATCCTCAGAATGGACAATAACAATCTTGGCTTTTGAATTAGCAAAGCTATGCAAAGCATTAGATTCGCATATTTTGCCGAAAAGGAACCGCTCATACGTATCTACATAGAGCATGAAGTCATTTGCTTTCTCTCCCGCGAAACGCTCGCCATTGGCCTTAAAAATCGTGGTTGCGGAGTTAAATCCGCTAAAAGCGACAAGTCCTTTGACTCTTTTATGATATTCAAGGGCGACAGAGGAAGAATAAGCGCCCCAAGAATGGCCCATTAAATATAGAGGTAGTTTTTTATATTCATCTAATGATTCAACAAAAGATAACGCTTTATCAGCATCTAAAAATCCTTGAGTGAATCCTTTAATAGTGGTGCCTTCACTTTCATCGTTTGCGGTGGCATCATAAGCGAACACATAAAAACCCATTGTACATAGTACATTGATTAAATCTAAGTAGCAGTGGTGACCGCCACCTCCATAACCATGGCAAAAGACAAAAATACCGCGTTTTTGCACTGAATTATCGCTATAGATGTAGCCCACTAAACGGTGTTTGTTACAGGAATAAAATGTGTATCTTTTGCTAGTTAAATTTGGAAAATCGCTCTGTTCAAAGTAGAAAGGTTTGAACGTTAAAAAGTGGTGGTTAAACATCTTGGAGTAGACTTGTTGAGTGACCACCGCAGGTGCAACGACTTTCGTAACACCGATAATTTCCTCGAAGATTTTTTTCCTGTCCATATCAATATTATATACCGATTGTTTATTAACAATTTCTACCTCTTTTAAGAAAATGTTGTTATAATCATAAACATTCAATATAAGTTTGTACCTAATCAGGTACAGGAAAGGAAAAGAAAATATGAGAAAAATGACTATTCTAAAAAGCATGATCTTCTCCGCCCTCGCACTTTGTGTAACAGCTTGTCCAAGTGGCAGCAACTTAGAAGCAATTCAAGTTGACCCATATACCTTGAAGAGCAACTACCGCGATGTCCGTGTCTTAGGTACCGGTTATCCAGGTGAACAATTTACAAAACTCGAAAGAGTTGTCGAAGAAGGTGGCGTTAGCAAAGCCCAATCAACATATGTCGTTCAAAACGTTAAAGCATTAGTTGTTCCTGTGGACTTCACAGACGCTCCATATTCTTGGTATAACGACACTGAAGACGGTGCTCGTGAAGAACTCCGCAAAGTTATGTTTGGTGGACCAGAAGAAATGCAATGGTATTCCTTAGCTGAATACTATAAACAATCAAGTTTTGGAACATGCAACATTTCTGGTACAGTCACTCCATGGTGGCATACAGGCGTTAGCTATAAATCAATCACAAAAGAAGATACAGGCTACGCTTCTGAAATCGCTGTTCAAATCCAAGACTACTATCGTGAACACAATGATGAAATTAACTTAGCAGATTACGACGCTAA
>JAEESX010000006.1 GCA_016290145.1 Caryophanales bacterium | reverse complement strand
CTCATGAAAAATGCGCTAAAAAAGTGGAAAGTATGGTTGTTCACAATCATTATGTCGGTAGCAGGAGTGGGTATTCCATTCGCTGTTTTCTTCATCACTTCCGCTATCCCAAAATGCCCTGCAGTTGAATACCCAATTTTGTTAGGATTGTTCGCAGCAATCTATCTTTTAGTGGGATTCGTTTGGGGAGATTTATATGTCGCGAACTGGCGCAGAAAGAATAAAAATTGGGATGACAAATTACCTGACGAAATCAGAGAAAAAGCTTGGACAAGACACTGGCCATTCTATCTCGCAGCGGCGACTGTATTTTTAGTCTTTATTTCTTTTGAAATAGTTTATTGGGTAAGTGGTGGCTATCCACTCATTTCATAATCAAAAATATGTAATTAGAATGCGTCCGGAAACGGGCGCTTATTTATTATATGCGTGCAAAAAAATGTTTTGCTTTTTTGCGTGTATGAGCGTATAGTGGAAAACAATCATTATTAAAACTCGAAGAAAGGATGGAAAAAACAACTATGAAAATCAAAGCTAGTAAACTAATGATGATAGCATTGTGTGCAGTTTTGACTGCTTGTGGTAATAGTCAATATTTCAAGACTTCCGGCTCACCATATTCGTTGTTAAATGGTAGAACTGCAAAAAAGAAATATGAAAGTCTTAGTTCCGTCGGTATCGGCGAACTCAACTATATGAAGACTTCCGCAGCTCAAAACGCTCAACACTTTGCAAACTTTGTCGATGGTCTTTTAACACATAATGACTTCGGCACACTTGAACTTAACCTTGCTAAATCCGCAAGACAAGAACAAGACTTCAAAGAATTCATCTTCGAAATTAGAGACGATGAAAACCTCGTTTGGGTTACAAGCGAAGGCAAACCTTACAAATATGGTGGTAAAGTACAAAAGGTTACCGCTGAAGACTTCGTTACAGGTGCAAAATTAATCAACACCTTCGCAGTCGGTTCAGATACCGGTTACTTAATGCGTGACTTTATTAAAGGCGCCGCTGAGTACTACCTCTATACAGAAATTCTTGATGGTATCGCAAATGGATCCGCAAAATTCACAAAGATGGATACAAACGCCAAAAAGGCAAAATTCATCAACGATACACTCAAATCCGATTTCCCAGCAGCCTACAAAGCTCAATATGATCCAGCCTATGGCGGAACACCTGTTACTGCTGACGACATCAACAACATCGAAAACGGTTCACGTTTAGGTGTCAAAGTGGAAAATGGCAACAGTGTTAGATACTCATTGCTCGACTCTGCAATGTACTTCCCAACACTCCTTACATACTCCACATACTTACCAGTTAACCAACACTTCTATGATGAAAAGAAAGCTGGTTTCGGTACTGGTAAACCAGAATCAATTCTTTACTGCGGACCATACATCTTAACAGAGTCCAATGAAACAAGCATTGAATACACAAAGAACAAATATTACGCAAAACGTAAAGACGTTCAAGAAAACCGCTATAAACAAGCATTTGTTGAAAAAATCCACTTCACAATCAAGAGTGATATCGAAAGTGGTGACGCCAGAATCGCATTCGAATCCGGCAACATCGATGGCTTCTCATTATCACCAAACGACAAGATCGGTTGGGATAAATACGTTATCGGTCCAGATGCTTCTAACCCAGGCAAGATTGAAGAACCATATTCAGGCTTAGTCAACAGCCGTTGGTTAGATACAATCGGTTCTTGCTATGGTTCTAACATTGTCTTAGACCGTACAAAGAACAATAAATCTAAAGTTTCTTATTACAGCAAAGGTAATGCTGCATCTGTCGAAAATACTGAAAGAGCATTAAGACTCCAAGAAGTTAGACAAATGTTAATGAGCATTATCGACTACAGAACATACTACGAACGTTATGCAAACGGTGATATGGATGACATCTTAGCAGTCCAAAGACTCGTCTCCACATACGTTCCAAGAAAATTCGTTATGGATAACAACGGTAACGAATACGTCGAAAGCTATTATGCACAAGCCTTATCCGATTACAGCGGTAAGTCTTTAACAGAAGCTCAAGAATACATTGCCCCAGGTCAATACGAAACACGTCAATTAGACTGGTCCGATGTCGTTGAAGACTACAATGGCAATGAACACGAAGTTGGTAGCGAAAGAGCACAAATTAACGCTTTAGTTAATAATGCTGTTGCCGCAATCAACGAATACAACGAATCTTCATTAGCTGCTGAATTCGGTACAATCTCATTCCCAGTCAACATTGAATACTACTCAATGTGGGATGCTGATCAAGAATCCAAGACATACGATAACGAATTCATCAACGCTATGAACAGAAGACTCAACAACTGGGAAGACAGCCACCAACCAAAAGCTGACTATTCCGACTGTACAGTCTTCAAGATGGTTCCAACCGATAAAGTCACAAAGACCAACTATGAAAACGTCTCTGGTAGTACAGGTGGCGAATATGCCGCATATGACTTCTCAGTCGTCCAATGGGGTTGGGGTGCTGACTACGGTGATCCATTAACATACATGAACACCTACACCTATGGTGGTGACTGGTCTAGCGTCTTTGCTTACGTCGGCTTAGCCGGTGATGAAGCAACACAAAACATCAGACACAATCCAGATACAAATGCTTTAGAAGCAGTCGACTTACTCGGTGAATACACTGACTTAGTCAATGAAGGTAAGGCTGAAACACTCAACCTCACCAACCGTTTCCAAGCATTCGCTGAAGCAGAAGTTAAGCTCATTGAAGAATTAGCTATCTACAAACCACAAGTTAACTATGGTCAAGGTTGGTCCTTATCCATCTCTAACTCTGCCGGTTACGAAATGCCAACTTCTAACTATGGCTTATCTAATGACAGAATGACTGGTATGTACGTCCTTAAAGACGTCTTAACCGCTGAAGAACGTAAAGCAATTCGTGAAGAACAAGAAGCTGCTAAAGAAGCTTGGACTTCTAGCCACGATGCTTACAACATTTACGGTTAATCAATAGATATTAATCTACATAAACTTATTAGGGCTCCGGGGGGTAAGCTCTCCCGTCCCTAATTTACTATCTTAAAAGGAGGAAAAATATGGCTACATTTATTGTTGGATATGCACTTATTGTTTTAGTAGTAGCATTCATCATTTTTTCCATATTGGTCAAAAAGAAAGTACTCTTTGGCCATACAATTGCCATGCAAAGAATCTTTGCCAATCCTCTTTTGCACTATTCTATTAGAAGAGTTTTGTCATCATTAATATCTATTGCATTAGCAATGTTGGTGACATTCTTCTTGATCCGTATCGCTAAATCCCCAGAACAAATGTGTTCAAGATTCAATGACATTAAGAAACCAGCAGAAGTCATTGCGCTTCAATGTGAATCATTCAAGCAATCAATGGGCTTATCTGGCTCAATGCTAGAACAATTAGCTAGATTCTTCTATTCAGTCATTCCATTCCCAAAACTCATTTGTCAAACATCATTCGACCTTACCACAATCAATGGTGTAACCACATATAAAGGTTTCATCACCGATTGTAGAACTATCGTATTCGACTTAGGTCGTATCTATGATTTAAACGGTGTTGATGATGGTACTTTAGTTACAGATTACATGCTTTCTAGAATGGGCATTTCATTTAAAATTGGCATCTTTGCAGTTATCTTAGAACTCGCTTTAGGTTATCCATTTGGTATCTTAATGGCCAAATACCAAAACGGTGTCTTTGATAAGATTGGCAAAGGCTACATTATGATTATTGATGCTATTCCAGGTGTTGCTTATTACTACATTTGGATGGCGTTGTTATGCAATTTAATTAAATTACCATATACGTATGACGCAGATAATGTCCTATCGTACTTACCTGCAATTATAACGATGGGTGTTACCGGTGCTTCTGGTATCGGTTTATGGGTCCGTCGTTATATGGTCGACGAGTTTAACGCCGACTACGTGAAATTTGCTCGTAGTAAAGGTTTAAGTGAAAACCGTATTATGACAGTTCACATTTTAAGGAACGCAGTCGTTCCATTAGTAAGAACATTCCCAAGTGCTGTTATTGGCGCTTTGATGGGTTCTTACTACTTAGAAAATATGTATGCAATTAATGGTATTGGTCGTGCACTTATCATCGCCAATGATTCAAACAATGTTTGGTTAATCCAAGGCTTAATTTTGTTCACCGCCTTCTTATCCGTTATTTCATATTTACTCGGTGATATAGTCACCGCGCTAGTTGATCCTCGTATCAGCTTCACGAACTAGAAAGGAGAATTATCATGAAAAAGAATAATAAAGTTAATGATGAAAAATTATTCCAAGTAATCGATGACGATCCTCGTTTAGCGGATGCTGTGGGGGTCGAAAAAACCATCGACACTGATATTGAAAAATTATTCACTGTCGTCGGTACATCTGATGAAAAGATCGAAAAATTAGATGCCACACCATATTCATATTGGTCAATGACATTTAAATACTTATTCAAAAATCCACTCGTTATTGTGTGCTTAGTCATTTTAGGACTTTTGATTTTCTTCACAATCTTTGGCCCATTAATGAGAAATTATCCACTCTTGCAACTTAATGGTGCGGCTTATGGCAACACAAAATACAACTGGAAAGAAATTATTCTTCCAAACTGGGAACACTGGTTCGGCGTTTTCTATCCAAGTGATGATAAATACTTTGCTGGTGGTGACTTATGGTGGCTCGTTTGGAAGGGCAGCCAACTCTCCTTAATCTTAGGTGTTGTTGTCGCTTTAATTGATACCATCCTCGGCATCGTTATTGGTAGTTTATGGGGTTACTTCAAATGGTTAGATCCTATCCTTATTGAATTCCGTAACTTTGTTAACAACTTACCAACATTATTACTTGATATCTTATTGATGCAAATCTTAAAACCGTATATGAAGCAATTCTCTTTCGTGATTATTGTCTTCTTATTGACCGCGTTAGGTTGGGTTGGTTTAGCCGGATTTATCCGTAACCAGATCATCATCATCCGTAACCGTGAATATAATATTGCATCACAAACACTTGGTAGTTCATCTAAAGCAATGATTACCCACAACTTATTACCATATCTTGTGTCAGTCATTATCACAGTTGTTTCTACCGCTATTCCTGAAGCTATCTCTGCTGAAGTCGGCCTAGCTTACTTCGGTTTGTCATTTGATGTTTCATACAATCAAATCACATTAGGTCAAATCTTAACCGCAGTTGTTAAGAATACTTACTGGATGCAATATCCACATCTCTTGATAGCTCCAATGATGGTCATGGCACCGTTAACGATTACGTTCTTCTATTTAGGACTTGCGTTAGCCGATGCTACCGACCCAAAAACACATCGATAGGAGGTTTAAGGTATGTCTAAAGAAAAAGAAATCTTAAAAGAAACACCTGAGACCAAAGAACCAGAAGTGGTTGTCGATGTTCAAAACTTAAGCGTTGGTTTTACCGTTCGTGGTAAGAAGATCAATGTTATTCGTAACATCTCCTTCAAAGTCTATAAAGGTGAAACACTCGCTATCGTTGGTGAATCAGGTTCAGGTAAATCAGTTACCACAAAAACATTTACAGGTATGCTTGAAAAGAATGGTTTTGTCACAAGCGGTTCCATTCTCTTTGATGGCATGAACTTAGCCAAATTCAAAACCGATGAAGATTGGAGACCAATCCGCGGTAAGAGAATTGCGACTATTTTCCAAGACCCAATGACTTCTTTAAATCCATTGTTAACAATCGGATTCCAAATTAGCGAAGTTTTAAGACTCCATCACGGACTCAGCAAACAAGAAGCTAAAGAAGAGGCCATTAAATTACTTAAAAAGGTTCGTATTCCTAACGCAGAAGCGCGTTATGATGACTACCCATTCCAATATTCCGGTGGTATGAGACAAAGAGTTGTTATCGCTATCGCATTAGCGTGCCGTCCAGAAATCTTAATCTGTGACGAACCAACAACCGCTTTGGACGTTACTGTTCAAGCACAAATCATCGCTCTTATTAAAGAGTTACAAGAAGAATACCATTGGACAACCATCTTCATTACACACGACTTAGGTGTTGTTGCTAATGTTGCTAATAGAATCGCCGTTATGTATGGTGGACAAATTGTCGAATACGGCACAGTTGAAGACGTCTTTTACAATCCTGCACACCCATACACATGGGCATTATTAGCCTCCTTACCACAATTAGGTAGTAAGGATGAAGCATTAAGCTACATCAAAGGTAATCCACCTTCATTCTCTAGTGAGATTATCGGCGATGCCTTTGCTCCACGTAATGAATATGCAATGAATATTGACTTTGTTAAGGAACCTCCGATGTTCCAAATTTCTCCAACTCACTGCGCTAAGACATGGTTACTTGATCCTCGCGCACCAAAAGTGGAGAAACCAAAAGTCATCCAAGAGTTACACGCAAGAATGAAACGTGCAGCTGAAGAATTAAAGAGACAGGAGGGTGTTGAAGATGAGTAAAGAAGAAAAGAAAATCTTAGAGCAAGCTCCAGTCGAAGAAAAAGAACTCGATATTTTTGAACAAGGTAGAAAGGACCATCCAGAAGACGATGATACAATCGTCAAAATGAGAGACGTCCGTGTTGCCTTTAAAATCGGTTCTATTGAAAGAGTTATTATCAATCACCTTAACTTAGATATTAAACGTGGTGAAGTTTTAGGTTTAGTTGGTGAATCCGGTTCCGGTAAAACCACAATTGGCCGTGCTTTAATCCGTATTAACAAAGTTAGCGGTGGTGAAGTCTTATTTAATAACGTGAAGATATCTGGCAAGATTCCAAAGAAAACTGAACGTTTATTAAAGACAAAGATGCAAATGATCTTCCAAGACCCAGGCGATTCATTAAACGACAGAGCCAATATTGACTACATCGTTTCTGAAGGCTTAAGAGCGTTCAAACTCTACAAAGACGAAGAAGATCGTTTACAAAAAGTACAACAAATGATGCAAAGAGTCGGTTTACGTCCAGAATACTTAAACCGTTACCCACACGAATTCTCCGGTGGTCAAAGACAACGTATCGGTATCGCGAGATGTATGATTATGAATCCTGAGTTTGTCATCGCTGACGAACCAATTTCCGCATTAGACGTCTCCATCCGTGCTCAAGTCTTAAACCTCATTAGAGAATTCCAACAAGAAAGAAAGATGACTGTTTTATTCATCGCTCACGACTTGTCTGTCGTTAGATATATTTCTGATAGAATCGCAGTTATCTATGCTGGTCATATCGTGGAAATCGCAGAAGCCAATCGTTTATTCGAAGCTCCTCTCCACCCATATACCAAGTCCTTGTTATCTGCTGTTCCAATTCCTGACCCAAAAGTCGAAAGAAAGAAGAAGATTATTACTTATAATCCAGCAGAACTCCATCATTATGTATTAAGTGATGCTCCAAAACTCGTGGAAATTGAACCAGGGCATTTTGTCCGTTGCAATACTCCTGAGTTAGAAGCATACAAAGCAGAATTAGAAAGATTAGGAGGTAAGAAATAATGGCACGTGATATTTCCGAATTAGGTGCGGATGTATTTGACGATACTCCCAAACCAAAAAACAAAATTTCACCAAAGAAAAGAAACTACATTATTGGTTTGTCCATTAGTGGTTTCTTACTTGTTGGCGTTGTTGCCGCAACAGTAGTCTTATGTAATACCGCCTTATCTGACTATTCTAACGTTGAGAATGTTATGTATTACTTCACGCCAAAACAATTGGCGGCAGAAGGCGAACAACCAACCGCAGTTTTATATAGACTTCCATCTGATAAAAAATTCCCATCAACATTTAGAATCCCAACTCAAGTTTTAGGATATAAGGTTGTTGGTGTTGCGGATTATGCATTCTCCACACACGAAGAAATTAAGAAAGTTATTATGCCAAACACCATTGAATGGATTGGCGAAAATGCTTTCCTTGATTGTAAAAATTTAAGTTCCTTCACATGGAGCAAAAAAATAAAGGATATTGGTGTTGATGCATTCGCTGGCACCAAATTCTATGAAAACTTATTAAAGGATGATACAGGATTATATGACATCCCAAGTGGCATTCTTATCTATGTTGGTACAAATTATTTTAGTGATAATACCGCGATTATTTCCGATTCATTAACTGAAGCACAAATTGCCGCTATTAAATCAAACTACTCAGTTAATAATGTTAAGAAATTCTCTGAATTAAATGTTAAGGGTATTTGTTCAGGTGCATTTAGAAATAATCAAAAGATTACTTATATTGATTTACCTGAAACTCTTGATGAAATTTCCGCCTCAACATTCGAAGGTTGTTCTAAACTCCAAGCCATCGATGGATCACACGCTAAGATTACATCAATTGGTAAAAGAGCATTCGCTAACTGTGATGATTTAGCATCAGTTAACATCCCAACATCTTTAAAGACATTAGGCGATGAAGCTTTCGCAAATACTGATATCAATACAATTCCTGATTTGAACAATCTTGAATCAATTGGTAAAGGTGTCTTCATGGGTTGTGAAAACTTAACATCCGTGAACTACACATTAGATAAAGTTTATGACAACATGTTTAACGGTTGCTCTTCGTTAAGTTCAATTACTTGGGGCGAAGGCAATAGCAATAGAGATAATGTTTCATTCATTGGTGAAGGTGCATTTGCAGGTACTGCATTTACTGAATTCTATTATCCAAAGAATGTTTATAACATTAATGACTATGCTTTCCAAAACTGTTCTTCTTTAGAAACTTTATATCTTTATGGAAACTTTGAAGATGAACTTCTTCCAGTTGAAGAAGATGAAGAAGATGATACAGAAGCACGTAGAGATGGCGAACCAGGCGAAGGCGAGGGAGAAGGCGAAGAAGAACCTGTATACCCATGTGTTGATCATGAAGGCAATGGTTGCAATGAACTTAAAGGTGTTCAAGTTATCAAAGAAGCAGCCTTCCAAGGTTGCTCCTCACTTAGCACAATTAAGTTATATGATGACAACTACACAGTAGATCCAGATCCAACCGTTTCTGGTTATGATAACGTCTTCACATTCCCATATTCCGTTATGAGATGTGATGGTTCCACAAGACAAAATTCTAACCATTACACATTCGCAGGAACTGCACCTACAAAAGTCTTGTTCTCGCCAAATATGATGCACATTGGTGCTAATGCATTCCAAGGTGTTACATCTTTAACAGAAGTTAAAGTTGAACAATTTGATAAGAGTAAGATGCTAACCATTAAGGCTAGTGCATTCCAAGGTTGTACAAACTTAGAATCAATTGATTTACCACATTCCATTATGAGAATTGATAACTCCGCATTCTATGGTTGCGAAAATCTCAATAACATTCAAATTGATGAACTTGGAATCGTCGCTATCAATGGTGGTGTCTTCTATAATTGCCAAAACCTTGAAAGCGTCAAACTTCCAGAAACAGTTTCTTCTATTAAGACCGATGCGTTCTATAGAACATACAAATTAGAACATGTTGTTCTTCCAGTAGCAGTTACTGAAGTTCTTACAAAAGCATTTGTTGAGTGCCGCGCAAACGCTGGAGAAAAGATGAACGTCTATATCTCCCGTACATATGCCGCTGCTCATACAGGTGGTAAGAAGATTAACTTTGGAAGAAACTGGCACGATGGCACAGTCGAAGAATACTATCTCTTAGGAGATGGCGAAGAAAGAGTCGATGGTCGTCATTATTGGGCACCAGATGCTAGTGGTAATCCACAAGAAATCTAAACAAAACTAAGACCGTTAGAAATAGCGGTCTTTTTTAATGAATAAAAAACGGACGGTTAATTGCTCGTCCGTTTTACTTTCTTTTCTTAAATCGCCTATTTTATAGGTTTTCCTCAACCTTTTCTTTCTTTCTAAGGAAGGATGAAACAAGATTTTCTTTTGTAACACCTAAGAACACTAAGTAGACAATTGCATCGATAACTACGATTGATACCATCTGTAAGATAGCACTTACTGTATCTGATAGATTCATATGCGCCCATAAGTTAGACAGTGGGATGTTAAGCAATAATGAAATACCTAAGATGATAAGGTTGGCCACTAAGAGTTTGAGTGTATTCATATTGAAGATAGCTTCTTTGACCCATTTCCAAGTGAGAGACACTAAGAAGATGATCATTAATAAGTCTGTTGCCGCGGTACCGATAGCGACGCCCATTGCAGGAGACATCCAACTGACTTTCTCGGCAACAAATTTACCTAAGAGGATTGATAATCCAACGTTAAGCAATGTTCCAGTTAACATAGCGATGAGATAGTATTTCTCTTTCTTCATAGGAAGTAAGATTTGGCCGTATATGATATCGCCTAAAGAATAGGTGAGCATCATAGAACATAAGATAACTAATACCCATGGTGCATTAACATATTCTGCGGTTGGAGAAGAATAATCAAAGTTACCAGAGATTAAAGAACAGATTGGCTTTGCTAAAACCGCCATAGTGACAATTGCGGGCATAACAATAAAGAAACAAATATTCATAGAATACTTGGTTAAGTTCTTAAAGAATCTCTTATCTTCCTTGCCATAGTAGTACGCACTTCTTGGAATAAAGACTGTTGATAATCCAGCAATAATACCGATGATGATATCAATACCTTTAATACCTACGGAGTAACTAGCAACTTCGTTTTTACCATCATCAATGAAACCTAAGATAAAGGTATCGGTTTGGTTATATAAGGAAATCACTAATGAAAGTGTGCATAAAATACAAAGTGGTTTTACATACTCCTTAAAGGAATATGGCATTGTCTTTTTAAATGAAACAAACTTACGAACATAGAATAAGTTTGCGATAGTGGTAATCACTGTCACACTAACAGCGATTAATGAATAGATATAAATATCACTTGGGTTAGTAACTAAAGCGATAACTAAGATTGCACATAATGTTAAAGCAACGATGGATCTAACGGACATATAGAATTGTTTTTCTAATGCAATGAAGACCCATTCAAATGAGAAAGCACCAACGATGAAGTTAATGGATAAGATAAAGATAATCGCACTGGAATCTCTTAATGCTGGTACGGAGAAAACAACCATACACATTAAGCCAAATGAAAGCATTGTGGCGATTAATTGGAGTAAGAAGAATCCTTGAACTTTATTAGATAACTTTTCTTTATCGTCTCTCACCTTAACACATTCTCTAACCGCTAAATTTGGAATACCAATCTTGGCGAGAATTAAGAAATATGCCACAAAAGTGTTAGCCCATGTATAGGCGCCAACCATTGAATCACCTAGATAACGGCAGATCCATGGGAAGGTAATGAAAGATAATAAGGTCAAAACAAGTGTCCTTATTATATTGACGATAACGTTAATTCTGGTGTTCTCTTTCATGTAAATATAATCATATACATTTTTTGGTCCCGATTAAATTATTATTTAAAAAATGCTAAAAGGACAAAAATGAATAAATGCTCTTTTATTAGTGGAAAATCCCACTCTCACTCTATAAAATAGAGAGCATGAAGATATTAGCGGTCTGTCAGTATTATTACCCAGAAAATATTGTTTTCACTAACGTCTGTGAAGAGCTCGTTAAACTCGGACATGATGTCACAGTTTTAACAGGCAAACCAAACTACGGTTATGGTCAAATCATCCCAGAATATAGGAAAGTGAAATTCGAAATTATCAACGGTGTTAAAGTCCATCGTGTTAATTTAATTGCTCGTAAAAAGTCTCGTTTATCTATTATCAAAAATTATCTTTCATTTTGGGCCAATTCTAAGAAATGGGTCAGGAATTGCAAAGAAAAATTCGATATTGTTTATTCTATGTCCTTGTCTCCTGTGACAATTTTATCCGCAGGAAACTTATACAAAAAGAAACATCATGTTAAGCATGTTGTTCACTGTGTTGACTTATGGCCAGAAAGTGTTTTGGTCACTCATGCCGTGAGAGAAAAATCATTAATGTACAAAGTTCTTTATAAGTGGTCTAGAGGATTATATGACAAAGTTGATCACGTCATTTTTGGTTCCCCATCTTATAACGAATATTTCCAAAAAGTTTTAAAGTTAGACAAGAAAACCTCATTCGCCGCTTTACCATCTCTTGTGGAAAAATGTGAAGCTGAACCAGTGAAGTTAGATGGCAAAACAAATATTCTCTACTGTGGTAACTTAGGCACTATTCAATTAATCAATCTCATTCCTGAAGCCATGGCGTTAGTGGAAGATAAAGATATTAAATTCCATGTCATCGGTATGGGCCCAAAAACCGAAGAACTTCAATTTTTAATCAAACAATATGGTTTAGAAGACAGAGTCATTTATCATGGACCAATTCCCGCACAAAGAGCAGCAGCGTATTTTGAAGCAGCGGATGTTTTATATGTCTCATTAAAAGGTGATGGCTATGTTGGTAAAACAATTCCAAATAAATTAGCGATGTCTATGGCGTTTGGAAAACCAATCATCGGTGTCCTTGAAGGCGATGGTAGAGATGTCCTTAATGCTTCTAAAGGTGGATTCGTTGCTCAAGCAGATAAAACCGCGATTAGCGTGGCTATTGATAAGATGGCAAAACTATCCGATGAAGAAAGAAAAAGACTCGGAGATCTTAACCGAGCCTATTATAAGGACCATTTCTCAATCGAGAAGACTGGTCAATTAGTCAGTGAAGTTTTACTTCAAGAAGTTAAGTAAGAAACTTTGAATATTCATTCCAACTGATTTTATTGAATAGAGTGCAAGCACTCTATTTTTTGCTTCTTCACCAAAGTTTTCTCTTTCAACTTCGGTCATATCAAGAACCTTTTGAAGGCCCTCTTTAATATCCTTTACGGATGAGGAAGGAATCCAGATAACTTCTTTAGGGAATTTATTCATTAAGATAGTGTTTCTCACAGAAATAACTGGTCTACCCATCGCCATATATTCTAGTGATTTACTTGGAATAGAGAATCTATCTAAATCTTCAGAGAATGGTCGTGGATTAACTAAACACAAAGCAGATTGTTCATATTCCATAACTTTGCTGACAGGTAATAAACCTAAGAGTTTAATATTTTTATTACCACCAACTGCTTCAGTTAGCTTATGAATATTGCCATGGTGGCCACAAATCCAGAGTTCTAAATCTTTTTGATTTAATTCTTTATAGGCTTCAATGAGATTATAGATGCCATATTTTTCCATTAAGGCTCCGCCGAAGAAGATATATGGTTTCTTAGCTTCTTCTTTTGGAAGCATCTTGTCTTCGACAACACCTTCAAAGATATAACTTAGTTTTCCTTCTGGATTGAATAAGACATTAAGACTATCGGTTAATGCTAAATAGCCATCATAATCTTTTGTGTGTTTCAAAAGGAATAAAGTATAGGAACGTGTTGTTCCAGAAATATTGCTTGGTGAATCAGTACAAACACCTAATACTGGGCGTTTATATTTCTTTTTTATTTTATAAACAGCTTCCACTAAAGCACGATTGATTGTATCGGTAATGAAAATAGAATCAGTAGTGTCTATTGTTCTTAAAGTCGCCATGATTTGGGAAGTAGTAACAAAGGCACGATAAAACTTATTGCCACTTCTTTTCACATAGTGCCAAGTGATCTTGCCTTCAGTTTTAACTGCTTTATCAAGTTTCTTCACCTTCATATTGCTTCTAGAAAATGGACGCACAGAAATAACGTGAACTTCGTTATTAACCGCTAAAGCACGGATTAACTTATTGTGGAAGTTCTGATTACTTGGGTTTAATGAAATTTTCCAATCATTAATAAATGAACGGAAATCATCTTCTTGTTGAGCAGTAGTGAAATAGACTATCTTCATATTCTATCCTCTAAGTAAATCATGAAGTCTTTTAGCGGAACATTCAATAGTGTTCTTTTTCGCAGTCTTAATGGCTTTTAAAGGATTAAGAGTATTTGCTTTATCTAGTGCTTCTTTAATTTGTTTTTCGTTATCAATATCCACAAGGAAACCATTCTCACCATTAACAATAACTTCTTTAGAAGCGACTACTTTATCTGATGAGATAACTGGTAAGCCATTCGCCATTGCTTCTAATGTGGTGTGACCGAAAATATCTTCTTTAGAAAGGGTGATGAAATAATCACCAGATCTTAAGACTTCGAATAAGTCGGCTTTCTTGAGATAATCCATTAAGATAATATTTTTAATATTATTCTTCTTAATATATTCAATGTATTTATTCTTTTCTTCACCAGAACCGATAAGTACTAATGTTTCTTTTCTATCCTTGAACATAGACATGAGTTGGATATTGTTCTTTCTCTTGATGAATTGTGCTGCACTAATAAATAGTGGACCATCAGGGAGATTATATTTCTTTCTAATCTTAGCTTTAGTTTCTGGGCTATATGGTTTAGAAACCATTTCTTTATCGAAATAGTTGCCATATGGATAATCAAAAATCATCTTCTTATTTGCACCATAATGAACTAAATATTCATCCGCTTCCTTACATGGTGAGAACCATTTATAAGCATTAGAAATGAAATAGGTCTTTAGTTGTTTCTTGAAAGCACTATCTTTTTTAATAATTCCACCATTAATTTGTAGGACATATGGAATATGATGCTTGATCATATATCTAATCGCTTTCATTTCAGCGATTGTACTATAACCATTCATAACGATGACGTCATATAAATGACGATGTTTCTTAATGTAATTCTTTAATTCACTGGTCGCGGTATTTTCTTTGCCGAAACCTTTACTTTTTAAAAAGATGACTGGGAAATTGTATTCATTGTCCGCATAAAAAGAATCTGGTCTATCCTTGGCTTTCTTTCTTTCGAAGATGACTCGGATATCGGTTAATTTTGCTAGTTCATTGAATACATGAACCTTATATGGTGCCGGATGGTTAAATACAAATAGGGTCTTCATTTTTTATCATTATATATCATTTATTCCCAGTAATAAAAATGTTATCATTTTTGCATGAAACCAATAGCGAAAACATGGACTGAGTTTTTTCAAAGTATTCAAGACAAGGAATACTGTATCAATTTACACAAGTTTCTCGATAAGGAATATGAGAACAATATCTGCTATCCTCCGAGAAAACTTTTATTCAATGCTTTTAAGTTAACTCCACTTAATAAAGTTAAAGTGGTTATCATTGGACAAGATCCATATCATGAACCAGGACAAGCAATGGGTTTATCTTTTTCTGTTCCTGAAACAGTTAAGGTACCTCCATCATTAATCAATATTTATAAAGAAATCGCTGATGAGTATGACACCAAAGTTGATATGAGTAGTGGTGACTTAACATATCTTGCTAAACAAGGTGTTCTTCTTTTAAACTCTATTCTCAGCGTTCGTGCTCATCAACCAATGAGTCACAATATCAAAGAATACGAAATGTTCTTCAATGATGTTCTTGAAGTGCTTGATAAACAAAACCATCCAATCGTTTTTATGCTCTGGGGAAGCAGTGCGAGAAAGTTAAAAAAACTCCTCCACAATCCATCTCATCTAATTCTTGAATCCGTACATCCATCTCCACTTGCTGCAAACCATGGTGGATGGTTCAAAAATAATCATTTCCGTTTAGCAAATGAGTATCTTAAAAATAATAAAATTAAGCCTATTGATTGGTTAAGATAATAAGTCTAAAATAATCTTCGGGAGCTGAGCGATAACTCGGCTGAGAGGAACATTAATTCATGTTCGACCTTGTACCTGATCCTGATAATGCAGGCGTAGGAGAGATTTTTAGTTTTTATCCCTCTAGGTGCAATCTTGGAGGGTTTTATTTATGAAATTTAAAAAGTTCTTAAAAAACAACATTGCCTACTTGATTGCGTTTGTGATGAATGTCGCAATTGTAGGTTTTCTTTTTGGTCCATTACTTACTTATGAAACTAAGTATTATGTGGGCGAAACAAAAATCAAAGAATACTATTCCGCAAATATCATCAAATTACTCAATGGTTCAATTACTCCTTCATGGATTTACATTGTTCTATTAGCATTTGTTGGTATTGCAATTATTGCGCTAATTGTCGCATTATTTGTGAAAAATCATAAGAAAGTGAATGATGGTTTTGTTGCTGTCGTTTTAATTGAT
This sequence comes from Caryophanales bacterium, assembly GCA_016290145.1. Taxonomy (GTDB): domain Bacteria; phylum Bacillota_I; class Bacilli_A; order RFN20; family CAG-826; genus RUG13091. The sequence goes on along the minus strand of JAEESX010000006.1, from coordinate 23,823 downwards.
TTAGCCTTATTAGTGGCTTACGCAATTTTAGCAAAAGAGATCTTCTCCTATTTTGCTGGCGATATGGGCATGATTGCCAACTTTAATGGCGCGCAAGTAGGTTGGTGTTCTGGTGTCATTATTTTCCTAGCAACAATTGAGTTTTTTGCAGTAATTTCCGTTTCCAGTTATTCCAAACAATCTGTTCAAGGATTAGCGGAAGACGCCATGCTAATTGCTGCCGCATTCATTCTTAACTTTATTAAAATTCCATTAGGCGCAACTGGTGGTTCTATTAACTTCCAAATGCTCCCACTTATGCTCATCGCTTTAAGACGTGGACCAGTTACTGGTTTCATTTGTGGTGGCTTTATCTATGGTTTGATTACTTGCTTAACCGATGGATATGGTTTTGCTACATACCCATTCGATTATTTAATTGGTTTTGGTTCAGTTGCCGTGATGGGTTTCTTCAGCAAATTCATCTTACCAACCGAAGAAAACAAATACCCATTATGGTTATCTGAAATCTTAATCTTTGTGGCTGGCTTAGTTTCAACATTTATCAGATTCGTTGGTGGAACAACTTCCAGTATGGTTATCTATGGTTATCAATTCGTTCCAGCACTCTCATACAATGCTTTATATATTCCACTTTCAGGTGCCGCTGCGGTTGCGCTTTTGATGATTGTTCTTCCAGTTTTGCAAAAACTAAATCGAAAATATCCAACAAAATAAAGTATATTTCATCTAAAAATGTGTCTCTTAATGAGGCACTTTTTTATTATTGAGGCATAATATAACATTTTCTAATTTAGTATGTTATACTATTAGAAATTGAGGAAATTAGTATGTTAGAAGACGATATCAAACAAGAACAAAGCAAATCTTTAGAACCAGTTGAGGAAAAAGAAATGGTGGAACAAACACCAGAAGAAGATATCAATAGCATTTTCCCGGGTGCTACTCCAATTGAAAAACCAAGTAAAGATGATCCTGCGTATGATGATGTTATTGAACAAGCTCGCTTATCTTTTAGCAAAGTTATTAAAAAGAATAGAATCGGTAGTTATATAGCAATGGGTGTTGTTTTAGCCCTTGCTGTTGGTGCCGTCATTCTTATTGGTATGGCCCAAATGGCTTTAAAGATTGTTGGTTGGTCCATGGTAGGCGTCGCAGTTGTAGGCATGCTCGTGTTTTATATTGTGTCACGCAATATCGTGCCTAACGCGACAAAAGAATATATCGCTGTTGTTAATAAACAAATGAATATGAGAAACTTCATGGATGGTCAATTCACTGAAGTGAGCACAGATAAAAATGAAAAGATGGAATTAGCGGATCCTATTAGCGATGCTATTTATAGCAATATCTCTAACATCGCTTCTAGAAACGTTATTAATGGTAAGTTCGTTGGCCGTTCATTTAAGGTCGCGGACATGGGCTTATATAGTGGCGCAGGCAAACAACGCGCATCCGCATTCGTAGGCAAATATATGTCCTTCCCAAATGACTTACATTTTGAAGGTAGATACATCCTTGTCTTTAAGGGACAAGTTCCAACTGATTTACCAACCGATATCACTGACTTAGTGGTCTTACACGAAGGTGATGATATGCTCGTCTATGGTAAAGAAGGCAATAAATACGAACAAGATTTAGGCAAAGAGTTCTTAAAAGAAATCAAAAAGATTTCCGTTGAAAAACATCTTTTAAATCTTAATGTTGTTATCTGGAGTGGTCATAGTGCAGCTTATGCATCTTATGATGATCAAATCATGACACTCCCATATCAAGAGAATTACAACAAAGAATCTAACGAACAATACGCTGATAACTTGTTAGATATCTTCAATAGTCTCAAACTCTTATTAAATAAGGAGAAATAGAATGGCACTAATCGGTCGTTGGTTAGGAATACAATGCTTTAAGCATAACGGTAGTTTGCATCGTTGTTGGGACCGTGCTTTGGTCTTAGAAAACAATGCTGATTTTATCGTGACCGCGACAAAGTGTGCCAAAGTCGTGGAGAGCAATGGTAGAAGATGGTTTACTAAAGAACCAGCAGTCACTATTTTCTCAAAGAAAGAATGGTGGAATGCCATCTGTATGATTAAACATGATGGTATTTGCTATTACTGCAATATCGCTTCACCAAGTATTGTCGGTAAGGATTGCATTAAATATATCGACTATGACTTAGATGCTAAACTCTTCACCAATGGTGAAATTAGAGTGCTTGATGAGAAAGAATATGCTCACCATAAAGCGACATATAAATATGGCGATGACTTAGATACAGTCCTTAGATATACCACTAAGCTAATCGTTGAAAGAATGAAGAACCATGAGTTCCCATTTGATGAAGACACAATTAGAGGATATTACGAAGACTTCCTCAAAATCACTGCAAACAAATAAACAATATGGAAGAAATTATTAAACTAACACATTCAAAAGAAGAAACTATGCAATTAGCCAAAAGCATAGCAGATAAATTACCTAACGGAATCACTCTCACATTCAGTGGTGATTTAGGTGCGGGTAAAACTACTTTTGTTCGTGGCTTAGCGGAAGGTCTTGGTATTACAGAAGTGGTCCAATCACCAACCTTTAATATCATGAAAATCTATCTCAAAGGTAAAAGACCATTAATCCATATTGATGCTTATCGTCTCGCTGATATTGATACTGATATTGGCTTAGATGAATATATTGGATATGAAACAGGTATTACTGTTATTGAGTGGCCAATGTATATCGAAAAGTTAATTCCTGACTTCTCCATTGAAGTGGTAATTTCAAACCTTGGAGACGATAATAGACAACTCAAATTCAAGTTAAAAGACCAATCTCTTTTGGAGATTTTTAAATAATGTTTTCTATACTTTTAGATTCATCAAATACTTCTTTAACTGTGGGCATTGCTAAGAATGATGTTTTACTCGAAAGCATCTCATATGAAGCATGGCAAACTCAGTCCGAACATATGATTCCTGAACTCGATAAATTACTCGATAAATATAACGTCGAAAGAAATCAAATTAGTGATGTCGTTGTCGCTATCGGACCTGGTTCATATACAGGTGTAAGAATCGCAATTACAATCGCGAAAACCATCGCTGCTGTTTTACCAGTTAAAGTATATGCAATTAGTTCATTAAGATGCCAAAAAGACGGCAAAAACCCATCAATTTGCGTAATTAATGCAAGAAGTGGACGTTCATATTTTGGTGTTTATGAAGATGATAAGGTCTTAGTGGAAGACCAAATTTTAACCAATGATAAAGTGCAAGAATATATTGCTGAACATAAAGATTTTGTGGTGTGCGGAAATGCCTCTTATTTAGGTATTGAAGGCAAACAACCTGACATCGCAAAAGAACTTCTCGCACTTAAAAAAGTTGTCTCTCCAGTCGCTGATCCATTAGCGGTCAAACCGGTTTATATGAAGGATTAATTATGGACTATTTGTACGTCACTGTGAGAGAAGCAACTGATGAAGATATCCCAGCCATTTTGGAGTTAGAACAACTCTGCTTCAAAGCGCCTTGGAATAAACAAAATGTCATGTACGAAATGCATGAAAACCCAGTCGCAAATGTGTGGGTCATCGAACTAGAAGAAAAGAGTCAAAACCTCAAGTCAGTCGTTGGGTTCTGTGACTACTGGCACACATTTGATTCTGCGACAATCGCCCAAATCGCTGTCCATCCAAGTCTACATAGAAAACAACTTGGTAGTGCGATGATGGATGAAATTATTAACGACTGTTACGCCAAGAAAGTTAGGACTCTTACTCTTGAAGTTAGAGCGGATAACGAGAAGGCGATTAATTTCTATCTTAAACACGGATTTAAGAAGGAATTAGTAAAACCACATTATTACTCTAATGGTGATGATGCGATTTATATGACAAGAAAGGTGGAAGATTTATAGTATGGCTTTAATTCTTGCAATTGAATCCAGTTGTGATGAAACTTCTGTTGCTATCACTAAAGATGGCAAGTTACTTTCTAATGTCGTGAGCACGCAAATAGAGGTGCACCGCAAGTACGGAGGCGTTATGCCTGAAATCGCATCACGCTTACACGCAGAGAACATCGGTGTGGTTCTTAAAGAAGCAGTTGAACAAGCTAACATTAAGCTAGAAGATGTCGATGCTTTCGCAGTCACACGTGGGCCAGGACTTATTGGCGCATTACACGTGGGCTTACAAGCCGCGAAGACACTCGCAATGTTATATAAGAAACCTTTAATCCCAGTTCATCACTTAACTGGTCACATATACGCGAACGAATATATTGAACCATTACAATTCCCACTTCTCGCGGTTGTTGTTTCTGGTGGCAATAGTGAACTCGTTATTATGGAAGACCATATGAAATTTAAAGTAATTGGTGAAACTCGTGATGACGCGATTGGTGAATGCTATGACAAAGTCGCACGTGTACTAGGACTTCCTTATCCAGGAGGTCTTCCAATTGACCAATTAGCTAAAGAAGGAAATCATACATACAATCTCCCAGTTCCTTTAAAGGGAGAACATACATATGATTTATCATATTCAGGTTTAAAAACTAATATTATTAACCTTGTTCATAACTTAGAACAAAAAGGTGAAAAGGTTAATGTTCCTGATATGTGCCGTTCCTTCCAAGATGTCGCAGTTGGATTAGTGTTAGACCGCACTATTAGAGCGGTTAACGAATACAAAGTCAAACAAGTTATTCTTGCTGGCGGCGTATCCGCAAACTCTTATCTAAGAGGCGAAATGAAGAAGGAAATGGAAAAACGCAATATCAAAATCATCATTCCACCAATGTGGTGCTGCACAGACCAGGCAGCGATGATTGCTAAAGTTGCGGAACACTTATATGAAATGAAAGTATTTGCTCCACTTGATTTAGGTGTTGATCCAAACTGGTTTATTGAAGATTATCAAAAATTCTAACAATAAATTTATTAATTGTTATAATTGTTAAGCGAGGAATATATTATGGAAGCTATCAAAACAACAAACTTCGAACTATTTGACATCATCGTCAATGGTGAGAAGGAAGAAAAAGAAAAAGTAAAATTAGTTGAACTCGAAGGTTGGGTGAAAACCAATCGTGATAATGGTTCTATCGGATTTATTGAATTCAATGATGGAACATGCTTTAAGAATGTTCAATTAGTCTATAACAAAGAAGCCAAAGGTTATGAAGTGCTTACCGCTTTAAGAACTGGCGCAGCGATTAAAGTTATCGGTGAAGTCGTCTTAACTCCTGAAATGAAACAACCATTTGAAATTCATGTTAAGGAATGTGAACTTGAAGGTGATGTCGCTGATGACTATCCACTTCAAAAGAAAAGACACTCATTTGAATTTTTACGTGAAATCGCTCACGTCCGTCCAAGAGCTAATACATTCCAAGCCGTTTATAGAGTCCGCTCTGTCTTATCAATGGCAATTCATGAATTCTTCCAAGAAAGAGGATTCATTTATGTCCATACACCATTAATTACCACAAACGATGGTGAAGGTGCAGGTAACGTTTTTGATGTCACAACACACGATACAAAAGATCCGAATTACTTCTATGGTAGAAAGGTCAACTTAACCGTTACAGGTCAATTACACGTTGAACCATTTGCTCTTGCTTTCCGTGATGTTTATACATTCGGTCCTGCCTTTAGAGCGGAACATTCTAACACCGCTAGACATGCTTCCGAATTCTGGATGGTAGAACCAGAAATCGCATTCGCAGATTTATCCGATAACATGGATTTAATCGAGGATTGCATTAAATATTGCATTAATTACGTCATTAAATCTTGCCCAGATGAAATGAATTTCTTTAACACAATGATTGATAACACACTTTTAGAAAGACTCAATCATGTCTTAAATAGTGAATTCAAACGTATGCCTTACACAGAAGGTATCGAAATCTTAAAAGAAGCCGTTAAGAATGGCCATAAATTCGATTACAACAAGATCGAATGGGGTATGGATTTACAATCCGAACACGAAAGATATTTAACTGAACAAGTCGTTAAAGGACCATTATTCTTAACTGACTATCCAAAAGAAATCAAAGCGTTCTATATGCGTTTAAACGATGATGGAAAAACCGTCGCTGCATGCGACTTATTGGTTCCAATGATTGGCGAACTCGTTGGTGGTTCACAAAGAGAAGAGCGTTACGATCTCCTCAAGAAGAAAATGGAAGAACTCGGTAACGATAAAGAACTCGAATGGTATTTAGACACCCGTAGATATGGTGGCTGCAGACATTCAGGTTTCGGTATTGGATTTGACCGCTTATTAATGTATATTACAGGTATGCAGAACATCCGTGATACTCAACCATATCCAAGAACATCCGGATCTATCAAATACTAATAATTATGGCACCAGAAAAGAAGAAAGAATTAACTCCAGAAGAAGTCGAAAGAAAAGACAGAGTTCGTCTCCGTCTATTCATTCTTTTGATTTGTTTAGATATTCTCTTAGCGGGTTATCTAGTCTTCGAAATGATAATCATCATTACAAACTCGATGCCAAAATAAATAAAATGAAAACCCCATAAGGGGTTTTTCTTTTACACATTTGTATTGTTATTGTTGCTATTATCAGGAACAGGACTTGGTTGTGGTGTCTCTTGATATCTTGCCGCGGCGATTGTTGCCGCTTGTTGGTTTTGATTAAATCCTTCAAGTGTTTTTTCAAACGCTGAAGTTGATAATTGATACATTCTAATTGTTCTAGAGATAAGTGCTTGTAAGGCGATGAGATACCAGATACCACCGATGATTAAGCATGTGACAAAGATATAGCTTGCCCAGGCTTGTGCTTCCAAGTGTGGTGTATTGATTAGTTGAGGCCAATTTAAGACTAAGCCCATACCTTCTGGACGAGTGATACATTTTGAGAAATCCCAAATGAATAAGATGGTGCCAAAACCTGTTTGCTTATATTCGAATACATTGTAGGCCCAGTCACGTGTGAAGATGTCTCTAAATAATAAGACTAATCCACCCACTAATAAAATGATGACTGCGATATAGGATTGCTTAACAAATAATCTCCAGTTTTTCTTTCTTGCGTAACGCTTGAAATGTTTCTTATCGGTGATGACTCTAGTGACAACTGGATCGGCAACAATGTGGTCAAGTTTTCTTCCTTGCCACTTCATCACACGAGTGATTAAGAAGCCGATATAACCGATTAAAACAAACACTAAGATAAAGACCAAAAGAAGAGCAAATATGAGTCGTTTATCGTTTTCTGAAAGTGATATCAAAAAGTTCATACTAACCCTCCTCCCTAATCAAAATCTATGTTAACGCCGGATGATTCGTCGTCATCATCTTCGTCGTCTTTAATCTCTAAAATATTGGATTTTTGCTCAGTTTTTTCTAAAACTATCTCATCTTCTTCAATATCTTCGACATCTGGTTCTTCAATATAATTTGGTTTAACAACCATCTCTTGTTCTTGAACTGGAGCTTCTTCAATTACTGGTTCTGGATCAGGTTCATAAGCAGGTTCTGATTCCTCGATAACTGGTTCTTCTTGAACAGGTTCTTCAACTTCTTCTGACTCAGATTTTAAGTATTCTGGCACATAGAAAGGATCAGCAGTATTGACTGGTTGATTTTGTTCAGAACCGATATTTAAAGCAGCAGAAACATCTTCATTTGTTACTGCAGTTTGAGGTGCTGCTTGAGGTGGAGCAAGTCTCTTTTTGGCTTCAATATCTTCTGGTAAATCTTCGTATAAAGAACGACCTGTGAAGAATAAAATAATGCCTTTGATGGATAAGAAAATGAATACAAAAAATGCGACCACAGCGTAAAGCGCCATACCTACTAAAAGGAATGGGAGAACTAATACGTACAATACGCCTTTTCCGAAATTTTTAAAGAAACTTATCATGTGCTATTTTATTGTATCTTCCTTCACTGGTTTTAACAAATAATTATTGATTAAAACAATAATTGCGACGATAAAAAAGAATATATTAACTAATACGAGACCTTTAGGCTCATCAACTAACTTATAAAGAAGTGCAAATGTGAACATTGAAACTATAAATGATGCTACTAAAAGAATATAGACAAGTGTCTTTCTTTCGAGGACTAAATATATGATTGCATAGCAAGTGAATAACAATGAAATCAAACTCATTAAATATGCAATAGGCCCACAATATGGAATGAATGTGAATGCAAACGCTAAGGTAGATGAACCTCCAATAGCCATTGCTAATGAGAAAGGAAGCTCTTTTGGATCGCTTAGAACATAACCAAACTTTGGAAGTTCTTCTTTGATAACCATATAAGCGATAATCTGTTGTGCTAAGGAAATAAAGAAGATAAAGCAAGGAACAACATAGTTGAGGTATTTAAAATCACCTAAACCAAATACTGTCGCGAATGAGACAACGACATCTTTTCCACTAATGAGATTCAATAATGGAAGTGTGGCATATGAAATAGCGATTTGCACTAATGTAGTAATTGTTAAAATCCAGAATGAAGGAACTTTCTTTTCTGCCAAGAAACCAAATAGGAATCCTGAGATGATTGATGGAATGACATAGAAGATAGTGTCTCCAATTTGCCACATCGTACAAATCATACATAAGCCAATCGTAGCTACTGCGTAGATAGGGAAATAAATCTTCTTACAATGAATCGTAACTATGGCTGATGTTAGCGGGAGTACAAATACAATTAAGAAAAATAAAAATGGCACAAGAACGGATATCAAAACGAAGACCACGTTAATAGCCGCCATGATGGCCATGTAAGTAATATTTTGTACTAAGGTTTCCTTCTTTTTACGAGGTTCCATATAAAAAAGTTTATCATTTATATACTTTTTTTGCGAAAAAAATGTAAAAAGTCGCCTATGTATTTAATAGGAGGACCTTATGAATAAACTTTTGATATTACCTTTAATGACCATTTTGTTAACTTGCTGTTCTAGTAATAAAGAAGTGGTTGCTAAGGAATATGATTATGACGATATCGTTGATCTGAAACTATGCTGGAATGATATTCTAACGGTTCAATCCGATAACTATTATGCATACATCTATTCCGAAACTTGTGGCCATTGTAATGAAATTAAGCAAGAAGTTATCTCCTATGCATTATCAAACTTTGGGCAATTGTATTTCATCCCGTTTAATAAAGAGATTCCAATTATTACAGATCGAAATAGTGTCTTAGAAAAGGACGATGCTAACGATTTAGGGATAGTGGGAACACCAACAATGTTTCTGATTATTAATCATGTAGTTAAAGAGAACTATGTAGGCAAAAAAGAGATAGTTAAGACATTGACAAAGTCTTAGCAATAATAAATTGAGTGATTTTTCTCACTATGGTATTATATTGCTAAGCAATATATGAATTTCGAAAAAGAACTTAACGAAAAGCAATATGAAGCGGTTACAACTGCTTTTAGAAACGTGAGAATTATCGCTGGCGCAGGTAGTGGTAAGACTCGTGTTTTGACATACCGTATCGCTTACTTAATTTCTGAAGTGAAAGTTTTGCCATGGAAAATCTTAGCCATTACTTTTACTAATAAAGTCGCTAATGAGATGAAAAATCGTGTTATTAAAATGATCCCTGAAGCAGAGAAAGATTTAACGATTAAAACCTTCCACTCATTTGCCGCAATGTTCTTAAGAAAAGAAATTCCATTAATCGGTTTCCCATCAAGTTTCACAATTCTTGATGAAGAAGACCAAACTAAATTAATTAAAGACATCATTGCTGAAATGGGATTCAGACGTGGTGATAAGATTGCTGGTAAAGCTTTAAGTTATATCGGTGCTCAAAAGCTCCATGAAAGATATCCTGACGATATCACGATAACCAAAGAATCATTTGAAGATGAAAAACTTTGCTTAGAGATTTATGAAAGATATGAAGAAGAGAAAAACAAACAATTATCTCTCGACTTTGATGACTTGTTGCTTAAGACAATTTACATTTTAGAGAACTATCCTACAACAAGGCAGAAGTGGCAAGACAGAATTGACCACATTTTAGTGGATGAATTCCAAGACACAAATGACGTTGAATATAAGTTAATTAAGTTATTATCCAAGACATCTACATGCCACTATGTCGTGGGTGATCCAGACCAAACAATTTATACCTGGCGTGGTGCGAACCAAGACATTATCTTAAATCTCCAAAAAGATTATTTAGATATGGAAACAATCATTCTCAATAGAAACTATAGAAGCACCACAAAAATCTTAAATAGTGCGAATAAACTTATCGCGTATAACAAGATGCGTGTTAAAAAGGATTTATATACAGAGAATGAAGAAGGAAAACCAATCATCACTCGTCGTTGCAATACTTCAAGAGACGAAGCTGAATTTGTTGCTAGAGAAATCAAACGTTTAGTCCAAGTCGATGGTTATTCTTATAAGGATATAGCGTTACTCTATCGTTCCAGCTACATCACAATGGATTTCGAATCTGCATTCTCTAAATATCAAATCCCTTACAAGATTTATGGCGGTCTTAAATTCTATCAAAGAAAAGAAATTAAAGACGTTTTAGCGTATTTCCATTTAATTACTAATGTTAAAGACGATATTTCTTTCGAAAGAATTATGAATGTCCCAAGAAGAGGCATCGGTGATACATCAGTAAACGCTATTAAAGAAGAAGCTCATAACTTAAATATGAGCATGTATGAATATGTCCGCGACTTTGATTTTGAAATTCAAACATCAGAGGCACCAAGAAAATCTATTAATGCCTTAAAGATAATGATTACTGTTATCGACAAAACACGTGTTGACATCAATAAAAACGAAGAAGTTTTCTCTAAAACTCTTGAAGAAATGATACTTTCGTTTGGATATTACGACTATTTAGGCAAAGAAGAGGATGGAGATGAACGTATCGAAAACGTTAAAGCTTTATTTGAAGATATCCGTCACTTCTTACATACAAACCCAGAATCTACATTCGATGAATATCTCCAAAACATTTCATTATTGTCCGCACAAGATGAAGTTGCAGATGGTGATTTCGTCACATTAATGACTGTTCACACCGCAAAAGGATTAGAATATCCAGTAGTGTTTGTTGTTCGATTAAATGCAGGTGTCTTCCCACATATCAGATCTTTCGCTGAAAACGGTTATAAAGGTCTTGAAGAAGAAAGACGCTTAGCTTATGTCGCTATGACAAGAGCGAAAAAACTACTTTATTTGACTTTTGCAGGGGATTATTCCTATGTTTTGCAGGGAAATTTACTACCATCTCAGTTCTTAAAAGAGTCAGGTAATGAAGTAGTTGTTAATCACGATTACAATCCATTTAAATCAAATAAACCACGTCCAACATATCATTTTGATGATGGACCTAATGATTCTTTCCAAATGGATGAACCAAGTCGTCCAGTTATATCTCAAGTTGATAATGGTATTAGCGAGTGGAATATTGGAGACATTGTTATTCATAAGACATTTGGCGAAGGCACAGTCGTCGCTTTAGATGGAGACGGAATAATCAAAGTAAATTTCAAAGAACATGGCACAAAAACTTTAATGGGTAATCACCCATCCTTATCAAAAGGAGTAAAATAGAGTTATGGATCCTAAACAAAGAGTAAAAGAACTAACTGAAACATTAGAGAAATATAACTACGAATATTATGTCTTGGATAATCCATCCGTTTCTGATGCAGAATACGATAGATTAATGCAAGAATTAATCGCTATTGAGAAGGAACACCCTGAACTAATCTCTCCTTTATCTCCAACTCAACGTGTTGGCGGTCAAGTTCAAGATGAATTCAAAAAAGTTACGCACCAACGCATGATGCTTTCTTTAGCTAATGCCTTTAACGAAGATGATTTATATGATTTCGATCGTAAAGTCAGAGAAGTTATTGGTGGAGATAAAGTTACATACATGGCAGAAATGAAAATTGATGGCCTTGGTATGTCTCTCGTATATAACAAAAACTTACAATATGCCGCAACTAGAGGTGATGGCACAGTTGGTGAAGATGTTACTTCTAACGTTATTACCATTAAATCAATTCCATCGCATATTGATGTTGAAGGCGATTTAGAAATCCGTGGCGAAGTCTTCATGCCTAAGAAATCTTTGAATAAATTAAATGAAGAAAGAGCAAAGACTGGTGAACCTTTATTCGCAAATGCTAGAAACGCTGCGGCAGGTAGTATTAGACAACTCGACAGTGCGATTGCCGCAAGCCGTGGACTTGATGCTTTCTGGTACTATTTTGTTAACGCTCGTGATTTCGGAATTAGATATCACAGTGAATCCTTAGACTTTGCTGATAAGCTAGGATTTAAGACAAATAAAGAACGTCGTTTATGTCATGGTATTGACGAAGTTATTGTATATATTAAAGAATACACAATTAAGAGACCTGATTTACCCTACGATATTGATGGTGTAGTTATCAAAGTTGATGACATGAACCTCTATGATAAGTTAGGCTATACCGCTAAAACTCCTCGTTGGGCAATCGCTTATAAATTCCCACCTGAAGAAGTTATCACAAAGCTTACAGATATTATCTTTACAGTTGGTAGAACAGGTAAGATCACTCCAAACGCAGTCCTAGAACCAGTTCGTGTCGCAGGCTCAACCGTGCAACGCGCAACCTTACATAATGAAGACTTTATTAAAGAAAAAGGATTAATGGTGGGCGACTATGTTGTCTTAAGAAAAGCCGGCGATGTCATTCCTGAAGTCGTTAGACCTGTAGAAAATAGAAGAGATGGCACACAAGTAGCCTTTGAAATGATTACAAATTGTCCAGAATGTGGCATGCCTTTAGTTAAGAAAGATGCAATGCACTTCTGTGTGAATCCAGAATGTCCTGCAAAGCAGATTGAATCAATTATTCACTTTGCTAGCAAGGATGCGATGGATATTGAAGGCATGGGTGAAAAGGTTGTCGAACAATTTTTCAACCAAGGATTCTTCACTAATATCGCTGAAATCTATAAGTTAATGGATCATAGAGATGATGTTATTGCTCTTGATGGATGGCAATCTAAATCAATTGATAACTTAATCGATGCAATTGACAAGAGTAAGGCCAATTCCGTTGAAAAACTATTATTTGGTCTAGGTATCAAAGAAGTGGGTGCCAAAATGGCTAAAACATTGTCTAGAATCTTTGGCAATCTTGATGCTTTAGCATCAGCAACCGAAGAAGACCTCTTAGAAATCCCAGATGTTGGTCCGGTAGTGGCTCGTTCAATCGTCAATTGGTTCGCTAGTGAACATAATAAAGAACTCATTGAACAATTAAGAGCAGAAGGACTTAACTTCAACTTCTTAGGTTCGATCTCAAAAGCCGCTAACTCATACTTCTCAGGAAAAACAGTTGTCCTTACTGGAACACTTGATTCAATGGGAAGAAAAGAAGCGACTGATATATTAGAAAACTTAGGTGCTAAAGTTACTGGTTCTGTTTCTAAAGCTACTGATGCAGTAGTGGCAGGACATGATGCTGGTAGCAAATTAGATAAAGCACAAGCACTTGGAATTACAGTTTTATCCGAAAGCGAATTCCTTGAACTCATAAAATAAAAGAAGCCAAGCCGGCTTCTTTTTTTACCACTTCATGACGTTCTTACCAATCGTGGTTTTATTTTCTATATCTTTCTTATATGCGTCGTAGATATCGTTCACAGAATTGATTTGAACTTCCGATAAAATCATAGGACGAATTTTATCTTGAACTTCTTTTTCTTCAAGTAGTTTTGCGACATGTTCGAAGTCCTTATTATCGCTTCTTGTTACACCTTTGAGTGATAGGCCTTTTTCTAAGACTAATCTTGTGTTTAGTGGGACCTTTTCTTCGGACACTCCCATGAGGATTAAGTCCGCTCCAACAGTGGCCATATCAATCATCTTGTTGATGGCATCAGCGGAGTACTTGCCACCGACAATTTCAATCATCGTATCGTACTTCTCACCGTTATATTCTTCATATGTTTTTGTTTCACATTCTTTAAACATTGAAAGCTTGTTTTTATCGATACCATAAACAGTTAATTTGGTATCCGGATGATCGTGCCTAAATACTATATAAGTGATGTATGCAAGTATGCCATCTCCGAAAATAGCGACATGGTTTGTTTCACTAAAAATAATTCTTCTTAATCCAGCAACTGCAACACTAAGCAATTCACTGAAAACTGCTATATTTGCAGGGATTTTGCTGTCATATTTAACTAAAAGTTCAGGTTCTGCGACGTAAAATTGTTTCAAGAAACCATCGGTCGAAGAGCTTCGGAAAGTGGAGTGAATAGCGTAGTTATTACCTAAATCTGTTCTCGCACATCTTTGATTTTCAAATTCGTTTAAATACTTCTCTTCAACAGAGTTTGGAATAAGAATGACCTTGTCTCCAATTTGATATTTTCCGGTGTCATCTTTAACGACGTGACCGACTGCTTCATGGATTGGAGCGAGTGGATATTTTTGATTCAAAATTGCAGGATCACGCAACCCTAAAAAGTAACGGATGTCCGCTTTACAAATAGCCATATAATCGACTTTAACTAATACCTTATTTGACTCTAAATCAACGGTATCAATAAACTCTTCAATGACTCCTGGAGATGTTACTTTATAGAGAAGTTGGAACATTATAGAACCTCTGCTTTTCCAATCTTTAATAATGCCTTGAGCATCATCAAATCATCGAAGGTTGTAATCTTAAAATTGAGCTTATCACCTTCGACTAAATGGACCTTGTGTCCGAGTAATAAAACTAATTTTGTATCATCAGTGACATTAGGAACTTCTTTGTTTTTCACAGCATCATGAGCTTGCATGATTAATGAGAATTTAAATGTTTGAGGTGTTTGACCTTGATAGAGTTCTTTTCTCACTGGAATATCACTAATGGTTTCAGAATCTTCGCTCTTAACGATAGTGTCTGTTGCTTTAATAACTGTATCGACAGCCCCATAGGCTTTGCAACATTCGATATTGTCTTTAATAATTCTTGGGCTGATTAATGGACGAGCGGAGTCGTGGATAACGATAATATCATCATCTTTAGCACCGATTTCTTTACAACCTTGTAAGCCGTTATAAACGGAAATTTGTCTTGTTGCGCCACCAGCAACAACCTTGGCAACTTTTGTTAAGTCATATTGTTTAATCATTAACTTAACTTCTTCAACATATTCTTCATTTGTGGAAATAACGATTTTATCGATATTTGGATTCACATCAAAAACTTCAATGGTGTGAATCATTAAAGGTTTGTTTTGGACTAATAAGAATTGTTTTGGCTTATCAGCGTTTCCCATGCGGGAACCTGTGCCTGCTGCAAGAATTAAAGCGATATTCATAGAATGACACCTCTTTTATATTTTATGCTCTTTCATATAAGATTTATAACCCTGTGTTAATGAGAGACCTTTGTCGTGGTGGTGACCAACTTGTTTTTCAACAGGTGGTAGCTTTCTCCAATCATTAAATAACAAAGTTAAATATTGGTCATATTCTTTAGGAACGCAAACTTCGATATCTTCAAACTTCAATTTAGTAGTTTCAGCGTATATTGCCTTAGGCATAGCTTCTTTCTTTTTATTTGTGCCACACATATTGCCGACAACTTCCGCTTCCGCAAAAGGAACCTTTGTAAGAATCTTTTCTGTGTGTTTTCTACGCCAATGGCAAATATCAAATGGCCAAGTTAATATGGCAAATAGATTTATAAATAAATCTCCTAACCAAGTGCCTTTAGAAAATTTTCTTCTCATCTGTGGGAAATAAGAGATAAATGATTGTCTCCAAACTCTACTAACTAAATGGGCATATTTTTCTCTTGGCTTTCCCGCTTTATAGTCAAATCCATCAATAGGAAAAATATCAATCCAAACACCATGATTGATTTGGTGTTTCATAAAGAAGTTTTCGATATAGGTGGTGTTGCTATCTCTTAACTTGGCGTAGTTATATGTGTAATGTGGATCGCTCTTCCATGTTTGAATGAAATAACTTGTACCTTCATATTCCTTTTGAAGTTCCACATATTTATTAAAGTCTTCTCTAGGCATACCGACATCAATGTCATCATCCCATGGAATGAATCCTTGGTGTCTGGCAGCGCCTAAACATGAACCGCCAACAAGAAAATATGTGAGATGATGTTTATCGCACACTCTAATGAATTCCTTAAGAAGTTCTAATTGTTTTTTCTGTAGGTCGTTCATATCGATTATATTAGCAAAATTTTAATAATTTTGTCTAAAAAAATGATAAGCCTATTTTCTTTTACTTGATAAAGAAACAAAAGTATTAGATATTATAATTCGATTATAATAAGATAAAGTCTCAGCCAAGTTGAGGCTTAAAGGAGAAATGATATGGCAATATTAGTAACAGGTGGAACGGGTTATATCGGTTCCCATACAGTAGTCAATTTATTAGACCGCGGATACGATGTGGTCATCGTTGATAACTACTGCAACAGCAAACCTGAAGTTTTAAACAGAATTCAAAAAATCACCGGCAAAAAGCCAAGATTTTACAAATTATCAGTGCAAGATGAACCTGAATTAAGGAAAGTCTTTGAACAAGAAAATATTACTGATGTCATTCATTTCGCTGGCTTAAAGAGCGTTGCTGAATCTGTCGCTAAACCGGACTTATATGTCGCAAACAATGTGGGCAGCAGCCGTGTCCTTTTAAAACTTATGAAGGAATACGGAGTTCACAATATTGTCTTCTCATCTTCTGCAACAGTGTATGGTGTCCCAGATCATGTCCCACTTAAGGAAGAAGATAAAGTTGGTGGTTGTACAAACCCATACGGACAAACCAAACTAGATATCGAATTTATGCTTAAGGATTATGCAAAAGCTAATCCAGATGCCAACATCGCTATCTTAAGATACTTCAATCCAATCGGTGCTCACCCAAGCGGACTTATCGGTGAAGATCCAAACGGCATTCCAAATAACTTAATGCCATATATCACACAAGTCGCTGTTGGTAAGAGAGACCACCTCAATGTCTATGGTAATGACTACAAGACAATTGATGGTACCGGTGTTAGAGATTACATCCATGTTGTTGACTTAGCGTATGGTCACTTATGTGCATTAAGAAAACTCGCCTCTAAACCAGGTCTTGTTATCTATAACTTAGGAACTGGACGTGGAACAAGTGTTTTAGAACTTGTTCATGCGTTCGAAAACGTGAATAATATTAATATTCCATATGTAATATGCCCAAGACGTCCTGGCGATGTCGATGAAAACTATGCTGATGCGAGTAAGGCATATAGAGAAATGAATTTCAAAACAAGTCTTACAATCGAAGATGCTTGTAGAGATTCATGGAATTGGCAAAAGAATAATCCAAACGGATATGACAAATAGGAGGAGAACTTATGAGTGCTCAAAAAGTTACAATTCAAAGCAAAAATGGTGATACATTATTCGGCTTAGCATGGCACGTTGATAATGGCATTGCAAACGTTATCATTATGGAAGGTATGGAAGAACATGCCCGTCGTTATGATGACTTCGCACAATTCTTAAATAGCAAAGGCTTCAATGTCTACGCAGTTGACTGCTATGGTCAAGGTGAAAACGTCTTACCAGATGAAAGCAATAAAGGCATCTGGCCATCTTCTGGTTTTAGAAAACAAGTTCAAGCTGTTGACTCCTTAGTTGAGAAACTAAGAATCTCCTGTAAGCCAACATTCATCTTCTCTCACTCCATGGGTTCATTTATGTGCCAAGACTATATTCAAAGATATACTGAACACGTGAGTAAAGTTGTCTTATGTGGTAGTGGTTCTAAAAACCCAGCGGTCCCAGTTGGTTTCCAATTAGCCAAGATTATCGTCCATAGAAGAAATAGAGATAAGAAAGCCGGTTTCTTAAACAAACTTATGTTCGGTGGATTCAACAAGAAAATTAAGAATCCAAAAACAGGTTATGACTGGTTATCTCATAACGAAGAAAACGTGGAAAAATACATCGCTGATCCACTTTGCGGATTTGGTCCAACAAATGGTTTCTGCTATGAATTCTTAAAAGGTATGTCTCGTTTATATAAGAAGAAATTCTTATTAAAGATCCGTAAAGATTTAGACATCTTCATCATCTCCGGTGAAGAAGACCCAGTGACAAACTACGGTAAATCCGTTGGTAAGCTACAAGAAATGTACACCAAACTCGGTGTTAAGAATGTTGAAACCAAGATTTACAAAGGTATGCGCCACGAAATCTTAAACGAAAACAACAAACAAGAAGTCTACGAAGATATCGCCAACTTCTTCTTAAAAGATATCGAAAAGAAGAACATCATCTAGTTCTTCTAAGTGCGCCCGTAACTCAGCTGGATAGAGTACCTTCCTCCTAAGAAGGGAGTCGGACGTTCGAATCGCCTCGGGCGCGCCATTAGATATATAAGCTCCGTAACTGGGGCTTTTATTATTCCTTATATAAATAGACAAATATTTTTATATGAATTAAGATTATTTACGCTATGAAAGAATTCTCACTTATTGAAACACAAGTCGCTATTAAATATCTCAAAGATACCTTTGAAGAATTATTAGCCAAGAAACTCCACCTCGTTAGAGTGTCTGCCCCTCTCTTTGTAAAACAAAGCACTGGTCTTAATGACAACTTAAATGGCGTAGAAGAAACAGTTTCTTTTGATGTGAAAGGTGAACATATTGAAATCGTTCAATCTTTAGCTAAATGGAAAAGATATGCCTTAGGTAAATATAAATTCCCAAAAGACACTGGCTTATATACAGATATGAACGCAATTAGAAAAGATGAAGTAATGGATAATCTTCATTCTATCTATGTCGACCAATGGGATTGGGAAAAGATTATTTCCGCGGAAGATAGAAATAAGAAATATCTCTTTGAAACAGTTTCTCAAATCTATAGTGTCATCTATAAGTTAGCGACACTTTCTGAAAAGAGATGGGGCTTTAGTTATAATCTTCCTAAGAAGATATATAAAATCTCCACTAAAGAATTAGAAAAGAAGTACCCAAATAAGTCTCCTAAGGAAAGAGAATATCTAATTTGTAAAGAATATAGAGCGGTCTTTATTTATGGCATAGGATGGCCATTAAAGAACAAACTTCCTCATGATGGAAGAGCAGCGGACTATGATGATTGGAAACTCAATGGTGACATTATTCTTTTTGATGATGCAATTGATTCTCAAATTGAATTATCTTCCATGGGCATACGTGTGAATAAAGAAAGCCTTATTAAACAATTAGAATATAAAAATGAATTAAGTAAGAAAGAAAATCCATATTGCCAAGGTATCTTAAACGACAAATTACCATTAACCATCGGTGGTGGCATTGGTCAATCTCGTTTATGCATGTATTATTTACAGAAAAAACATATCGGCGAAGTGCAATCTTCTTATTGGAGTGAAGATGTCTTATTAGACGCCGAGAAAAACGGTATTAAATTGCTTTAATAAAATATTGATTTATTTTCCTTATTTATATAAAATCTATAAGCGTTATGGGTCTGTAGCTCACCTGGGAGAGCGCCTCCATGGCATGGAGGAGGTAGAGGGTTCGATCCCCTTCAGATCCACCAGAATGCTAATTATCCTTAAAGGATGAAGATATGAAAAAACCCGACTGATGTCGGGCTTTTTTTATTGCGGATTGAATGATGACTTGAGTGGGCAAGTTCTATTAAAGATTAAGTGTTCTTTAGTGGATTCCTTGTCTGTGCAGAAGTAACCGTTTCTAATGAATTGGAATCTATCTAATGGTTTGGTGTTTGCTAAGGAAGCTTCAACATAACCATATTCTTTAATCCAGGAATTTGGATTTAATCTTTCGATGAAATCTTTCCCTTTAGTTTCTTCTGTTTCATCCCACACTAATGGTTCATAGATATTGAATTGTGCTGGCAAGGCAGTACTAGCTTCCACATAGTGGATGGTACCATTTGGTTTTCTACCTTCGAATCCAGAACCTGATTTTGTGGCTGGGTCATATGTGCAGTGGAGCTCAACGATATTGCCGTTTTCATCTTTAACAACGCTTTCGCATTTAATGAAGTAAGCGTGCATTAATCTCACTTCGTCACCTAATGATAATCTCTTCCATTTACGGTTTGGTTTTTCTTCAATGAAGTCTTCTTGTTCAATATAGAGATATTTGCCAAAGGCAATTTGTCTTGTTCCTAAGGCTTCATTTTCCATATTGTTAGAAGCTTCAACATATTCAATTTGTCCTTCTGGATAGTTATCAATAACAACCTTTAATGGATGAATAACCGCCATTGGACGTGGAGCGATAAGCTTTTGTTCTTCTCTTAAGAAGTAATCTAAGTTATCAGCGTTAGTTGTGGAGTTAATACGTGATAAACCAGTATAGATAATAAAGTTCTTAATGCTATCAGCAGTGAAACCTTTTCTCTTTAAACCAACTAATGTTGGCATTCTTGGATCATCGTATCCTGTGACATAGCCACCTTCCACTAATTGACGGAGGTATCTCTTACTCATCACTGTATTTGTGATGTTAAGTCTTCCCCATTCATATTGATGTGGGATGTGTTCCATTTCACATTTTTCAACAAACCAATCGTATAAGATTCTGTGGTTATCGTATTCTAATGAACACATAGAATGTGTAACACCTTCAAAGGCATCTTGTAATGGGTGAGCAAAGTCATACATTGGATAGATGCACCATTTGTTTCCTTGACGGTGGTGGGTAACATGTAAGATACGATACATGACTGGGTCACGCATATTTATATTTGGATGAGACATATCGATTTTTGCTCTTAATGTCTTTTCTCCATTCGCGTATTTGCCTGCGCGCATTTCTTCGAATAATTTGAGGTTTTCTTCAACACTTCTATTACGGCATGGTGATTCTTTACCTGGTTCGGTTAATGTACCACGATAAGCGGTCATTTCTTCTGGTGATAAGTCATCGACATAAGCTAAGCCTTTCTTAATTAAGAGGATGGCTTTGTCATATGTCTTTTCGAAATAGTCACTTCCGAAGAATACGTTCTTTGGTTCATAACCTAACCATTTGAGGTCTGCAATGATAGCATCGACATATTCGGCACCTTCGTTAACTGGGTTAGTGTCATCGAATCTTAAGTTGGTGTAACCACCAAAGCATTTGGCGAGTTCAAAGTCATTAACAATTGCTCTTGCGTGACCAATATGTAAATAAGCATTTGGCTCTGGAGGGAAACGGGTAACAATTTCTTTGACACGACCTTCTTCAAGATCTTTCTCCATGATTGTTTTAATAAAGTTATTAATCTCTTCCATAATAGGTACCTCGGTGAATATTTTATAAAATACATTTTTATCATTCAATAAAATGATTCAAAATGTACGAAAGCAAATAAATAAATGCTATCATATTGCTGTTATGGGACTAGTATCAAGCGTCTATAAAAAGAGAATGCTTCATAGGTATGACAAGGATGGTTATACCCCTTATTTATCCAGTGAAGATTTCTCTGGATTAAATAAAGAAACACATACCTTTATTAATTCTTTAGGAGTGGAGATTTCCTATTTCTATTACTATTACGATAGCTATAATCCAAACTTTATTGTCCTTTTCCTTCATGGATTAGGACCAGGCCATACCGCATATACAAGAGAGATTCAAACTCTCGCTGAAATGGGTTATAAAGTTTTGACTTTAGATTATATGGGATGTGATTCCTCTAAAGGCGATAGAATGCCATCTCTAAATGAACCAACTAGGGATGTTGATGACTTGCTTAACTATTTGAAAATAGAAAAACCAATCGTTGTTATCGGCCATTCCTTAGGAGCATATACCACGCTTAACGTCATGAACATCCGTGATGAACTTAAGAAAGCAGTAGTGATATCTGGCTTCCTTAGACCTGACATAGTTTTAAATGCTTTATTAGGAACAAAAATGTTTTCTGCCTCTATTGCGCGATACGAGAAAAAGATTGAACCAAAGTATTATCCAATTGATAACTTTGAATATGTGAAGAACACAAATAACAAGCTTTTATTCATCCATAGCAAAGACGATCCAGTGGTCAATTATGCCGCTGCAATGAAACCAGTTTTGGAGGCGAATAATCCTAATATCCAAATCCTTACTGTAGATGGCAGAGGGCACAATCCTAACTATTCTGATAACGCCGCAAAAACGGTAACTGAAGTGTTTGGAAAATACTACAAACTCAAGAAGGATGAAGATAAGAAAAAGCTCATGGAAAATCTTGATCCATGGACAATAACAGACCAAGATCCTGAGATTTTTAAAAAGATAAAAGAGTTCATTGAAGAGTCCTAGAAAAAGGACTTTTCTTTTTAGGCAATAAGTGTAGAATATAGTTAAATCATACTAAAAAGGTAGGAAATAAATTATGCTTGTCAAAAATGTCACTGAATTAATCGGCAACACTCCACTTATGGAATTAACCAATATTGAAGAAAAATACGCATTAAAAGCCAAAATCTTCGCAAAAATCGAATATTTCAACCCAGCAGGCTCTGTAAAAGATCGTATCGCTTTGCAAATGATTTTAGATGCAGAAGAAGCAGGAAAAATCCAAAAAGGCGCCACAATTATTGAACCAACAAGCGGAAATACCGGTATCGGATTAGCCTCAATTGGCACCGCTAGAGGATATAGAGTTATCATCGTTATGCCTGAATCAATGTCCTTAGAAAGAAGAAAATTAGTTAAGGCATATGGTGCTGAATTAGTGCTCACCGAAGCCGCACTTGGAATGAAGGGCGCTATCGCAAAAGCAAATCAATTATTAGAAGAAATTGAAGGTTCAGTTATCCTTGGTCAATTTGAAAATCCAAGCAATCCAAAAGCCCATTATTTAGCAACCGGTCCTGAGATTTTTAAAGACCTCAATGGTAAGGTTGATGCCTTTGTTGCTGGTGTTGGAACTGGTGGCACAATCAGTGGTGTTGGCAAATATCTCAAAGAGCAAAATAAGAATACAAAAGTGTTCGCAGTTGAACCCGCATCATCCGCAGTTCTCTCTGGTGAAAAAGCGGGCCCACATATGATTCAAGGTATTGGCGCAGGCTTTGTTCCTAACACACTGAACACCGAAATTTATGACGAGATTATTAAAGTGGCTAATGAAGATGCATTAGAAACAGGCAAAATGATTTCTCGTACAGAAGGTATTTTAGTGGGTATCTCTTCTGGTGCTGCTTTATTCGCTGGAATCCAACTTGCCCAAAGAAAAGAATTCGAAGGCAAAAACATTGTTGTCTTATTACCAGATAATGGTGATAGATACTTAACCACAAAATTATTTGAGGAATAACTATGAAGATTTCTACAAGAGGTAGATACGGTTTAAGAATGATGATTGATATCGCCGAACATGTCGACGATGGTCCAATCTCTTTAGAAGCTATTGCTGAAAGACAAGGAATATCTTTTAAGTATGCTGAATCTATTATGAGATCACTTGTAAAAGCGAATCTTGTTAAAAGCAGTAGAGGCAAAACTGGTGGTTATTGCTTAAGCAAAAAAACAAACAAATATACTTTAGAAGAAATATTAACTGCAACAGAAGGCGACCTTTATCCTATCGATTGCCTTTCTTGCACTAAACCCGTTTGTCCAAAGCAAGATAAGTGTAAGGCTAGAAAGATGTGGGCGGATTATTACCGCATCATAAAAGACTACTTTTCTAGCATTTCACTATCTTCTTTGGTGGGCAATTCATCTTTTTATGAAGATGGACTTGGGATTTAGTGTATAGTAGTTAATATGAATATTATCAATTACGTTAGAGC
>JAEESX010000005.1 GCA_016290145.1 Caryophanales bacterium | reverse complement strand
GATGAAAGTGGAAGATGACTTAAAGAATAAGAGAAACAAAAACTGGATTATTTATCCAGAAGGTACTAGAAACCGCGACCCAATGAAAAACGTTAAGGAATTCCATCATGGTACATTCCGTCCAGCGGTTAAGGCTAATGTTCCAATTATTCCTGTTGCCACATATGGTACATTCCGCGTCTTAAAGAGAAAACCCGCATTAAAGAAATATCCAATCTTTATTAAATTCTTAGATCCAATCTATCCAGAACAATATAAAGATATGAAAACACAAGAAATCGCCAAGCTGTGCGAAGAAAAAATTGAACAAGCAATCTCCTTTGATTTAAGAAAGAAAGATCACTTAGAGATGGCCAAAATCGTTAAAGATTATAGATTCAACAAAATATTCTAAATAAGTAAGGATGCTTAAAAGCATCTTTTCTTTTTTATTGCATGAAAAAAGGCTGGACCGAAGTCCAACCTTATTTTTAGTTTTGTTTTAGCGATTATTCGCCAGCGCCTGCAACTGTAATCATATTGCCTGCAATAGCAGTAGCGACTAAACCGAAGCCAACATTTAATGTCTTTTCTTTAAATGAAACTTTGATGAATTCGTATGTGCTTGCGTTCCAGTAACCTGCACCGAATGCAGCGTGGCTTGCTTCAACGAATCCGGCTGCTGTTAATTGAGCAACGAATAATGCGACATCTTCTTGTGTTAAATCGCGGCTGTAGTTAATGCTTGCGACGAAGAATGGTGTGTAACCCCAAGATTTATCGAAATCATTGTATGTGTTATCTAAGAATCCGAATGAAACTGGAGCTAATTCGCCTAAATCGAAGCTTGTAACTGAGGAAGCTGCTGTTGGGAAGTATGTAGCATTTGCGCCATTCCAACCAGCGTATTCGCCATTGATCATAGCGAGCATTTGAGCAGAGCTTGTTGGTTTTAAGGAAACAGCACTTGCCATTGCGCCACGGAGAATCATAACATCAAGGAATAATGTACCTTCTTCTGTTACTGATAAATCAGCAATGAATTCGCCTGTTGTGGCGTTCCATAAACCTTGGATTCCGAAGCTGGATTGATATGCTTCAGCAAATCCTGCACCTACAGCAGCGGCATATGCTTCTGCTAAAGCGTTGATTTGTTCTTCTGTAGCTTCTTCAACGAAACTGATTTCGAATTGATATTCGAATGCAGCAACTTGATATTTGTTGTAGTAGTACATTTCGTTCTTCCAGCTGAAGTTAACGTTTTCGATTAATTCGCTAGAAGCGGCTGGTAAAGCTGTTGTGAATGAGCTTTGTAATAATTCAGAAACTCTCATATTGTATGCAGCACTTGCTAATGCAACTGTTGCAAAGTCTTCATCAACAACAATTCTTGGAGCTGTGTAGTAAAGTTGTGCACTAGATTCGTATGCCATTAAGAGGAATTCTTCGACGACGACATCAGATTCAGATCTTGCAAAGACATAAATGCCTTGTTCGACTGTACTGCTTACGAATCCGAGACCTTCTAATTTTTCAAAGAGAGCATTGAGGTAGCCATCACCATCAGCAACTTTATAGTTAACTGTGATCTTGACTGTACCACATTTTTCTGGATTGGAGACGACGACTAAGACGTCTTTGTAATCATCTGTCCAGTAATCTCTTGGGTTATCTGCATACATTGAATCATCGATTAAGTATGAGAATGGAGCATTAAGTGGATCGTTTTCATCAGCACCGGATAAATCAGCAACTGGAGCATTGTATAATGGTTCAATTGTGGATTTAACTTCTGCCCATGTGGAGTAGATTTCTGGGATATCGGCATCTGCTGCTTTCTTAGCATATTTGCCCCACCAGTTTTCAAATAAGAGACCCATACCACCTTTGGATGTGTCCCATCTTGTGATGGCCATCATATCAATGAAGTCACCAGCATTGACACCGCTGAAGAATGTGTTTGCTTTTGTAACCATTTCTTCATCAAGGCCGGCTGGAATTGTGACATTGACTAATGAGTAGTTATCGAGGTCTTCGACATCAAGGTTTTCACCTGGGAAGACGACTTGGAATGATGCTTCGCTAGAAGTGGAGACTTCGCCTGGTTTAGAAGCGATTTGGAAGATACCTTCAACTAAGGTACCGTTCATTTTACGTGTCATGTATTCGTCATAGTAATCACGGACGAATAATTTTGGACCCCAATAGCCTGCGGAATAGGCACCGTCATCATCGATACGGTCGCCTGTTTGAGGATCATATTGAGCTTCGGCATTAATTTCTAATGCGGCTTCTTGGAGGACTGGACGTCCATTGACATTTACGAATCTACCTTTGACATCAACATTTGCGTATCTACCTTTGGTTTCGCCTTGCCAATTTGGTTTTTCTGGTAATTCAACTTCAAAACCTTTTAAATTACGAATGTCAGCACCTTCAACATAAGGAACACCGACGACGTATGTATTACCGTAACTACCATACACACAGATGGATTCTAAAGAAACTAATTTACCTTCGTTTACGAATGTACCGTCACTGTTAAGTTCGAACATTTCGGCGACAGATAAATCTAATACTTCTTCTTCTTTTTCTTTTGGTGTTGGGTCGCATGCACCGACGGCTAATGCGACTGACGATAAAGCTAGAATTTTAACTAGATTTTTCTTCATATTTTTCTCCTTTCGAAAAAATTTATAGCTTGCTAAAAGATTATTACTATTCTAAAAGTAATACAAGCATTTTTTTCATTTTCTCTAGATGAGATAAATATATATTTAATTAAATTTTGTGTCTTAAACCTTTTGGAAAATGGTTCTTCAAAATGCGTCCATCAGACTTAGCCAAGTCCACATTTTTACCATCAAAAGTAAGGAGATAGATACCTTTAGGAAGAGCGACATTTAAAGTCTCCCCATTAAAGTATTTTTGTAGTTCATTACTTTGTAATGAATAGGTTTTATCAAAATTATCTATATAATGTGCGTAGTGGTAATCGTACTTAATTTCACCTTTGATATCCTCACCGATTTTGACACCTAATCTGATGACATTAAAGTATTTAAAACTATAAGGATAATTGAGACCAAAAATGTAGTCTCCAAAACGGTAAATATTTGTTAAAGAAAATTTTTTATTTTTTAGTTCAATTACTTCTTTATTTTCCTTTTTTACTGAATTACCTGGTTTTCTAATTAAGCAAATATAGTGGCCTTCACCAGGGAAAATTGAAGGTAAAAGATGGATGCCGAAAGGCTTCTTTTTATTTATATAGAAGAGAGGATTACCATCTATTTTTATAATCCCTGCATCTGTGTTTTTGAGTAAATATTCAATAACATCCTCATCTTCTTCTTGAGAAAAAGAGCATGTGGAATAGGAAATCACGCCACCAGGTTTGAGCATAGAGTAGGCATACATTATTAATTCTTTTTGTGTTTCAGCAAATTTAAGAACTTTGTTATATGACCAGTCTTGTTCCATTTTGTCTTCTTTTCTAAACATGCCAGAACCAGAACACGGTGCATCTAAAATGATCTTATCGAATGTATTTAAGTGTTTATTATAGATTAACGATAAATCGTTATTAGTAACGACAACGTTACCGATACCTAAGCGTTCAATGTTTTCAACAATCGAAAATGTTCTTGGTTTAGATAAGTCGTTAGAGATAATTAAACCTTTGTCCTTCATTAAAAATGAAGATTGGATGGATTTGCCTCCAGGTGCTGCGCACATATCGAGGACTAAATCATTTTCTTCGGCATTTAATAAATAGGCTGGTACCATCGCGGATGGTTCTTGAAGATAGAAACAGCCTAATGTGTGATAGACACTTTTACCTAAATTATATAATTCCTTTTTATAAATATACGCGTGGGCGACTATAGGATGCTTAATGACATCAGGAAATAGTTTAAGGAATTCTTCATCGCTCATTTTCTTTGGATTTAATAAGACAGCATGAAGAGATTCATCTTCTAAAGAAGTCATTAATTTATCAATTTCTTCATTAGATAAATATGATTTGAGATGTTCGCTAAATTCCATACAAGTATATTAATACATTTCTTATAGAAATTGTATGCAAATTACCGATTATAATGTGCTAATATATTAGCGAGGTATTTTTATATGAGAATGGTAGATCTTATAATCAAAAAACGTGATGGTCATGAATTAAGTGATGAAGAAATTACATTTTGGATTGATGGCTATGTAAAAGGTGAAATTCCAGATTACCAATCTAGCGCAATGCAAATGGCGATTTTATTTAGAGGTATGAATAACCGTGAAATCGCAACATTAACCGATAGAATGGAACATTCTGGTGAAGTCTTAGACTTATCCCATTTAAAAGGTGTTAAGGTTGATAAACACTCTACAGGTGGCGTTGGTGACAAGACATCCTTGGTCCTTGGACCAATGGTTGCTGCTTGTGGCGCAACATTAGCCAAAATGAGTGGTCGTGGTTTAGGCCACACAGGTGGTACACTTGATAAGCTCGAATCTATCCCAGGTGTCACAATTGCTATTGAAGGTGATAGATTTGCCAAACAAGTTAACTCTATTGGCTGCGCAATCGTTGGTCAAACAGGTTCCTTAGTTCCTGCTGACAAGAAGATGTATGCCTTAAGAGATGTTACCGGAACAGTTGAATCCATCCCACTTATTGCAGCGAGCGTTATGTCTAAGAAACTCGCTAGTGGATCCGATGCGATTTTATTAGATGTCACCGTAGGTGAAGGTGCCTTCATGAAGAACATGGATGATGCTAGAACGTTAGCACACATCATGGTCGACATCGGCAATAGATTAGGAAGAAATACCAAAGCTGTATTATCAGATATGAGTGAACCTTTAGGCTTAGCCGTTGGTAACGCACTCGAAGTTAAAGAAGCAATCGCTGCATTACATGGCAAAGGTCCAGAAGATTTAATGGAATTATGCTATACCGCAGGTTCAATTATGCTCGTTCAAGCGAACTGCGCAAAAGACTTAGAAGATGGTAGAAAGAAACTCCATGAAGCCATCGAATCAGGCGCGGCATTTGAGAAATTCGTCAAGATGATCGAAGCGCAAGGTGGAGATATTTCTTATATCCTACATCCTGAGAAGTTCGTCGTGGCGAAAAACCTCATTGAAATCCGCTCCGAACAAGAGGGTTATGTGAAGAGTTTAGATGCCCTTGATATCGGTATTGCTAGTATGCAACTCGGCGGTGGTAGAGAAACACTTGAAGACGTTATCGACATGTCCGCAGGTATCATGCTCAATAAGAAGATTGGTGATTATGTGAAGAAAGGTGAACTCCTCTGCACATTACACACCAATAAGAGCGAAAAAGAATATGCTCCAATTATCGAAGATGTGAAGAAAGCTTACGTCATCGTTAAAGAAAAAGTTGAAGCACGTCCAGTTATTAGAGAAATCATCGAAAAATAATTGCATATAAAGTGAAGGCCTCCTCGTGAGGTCTTTTCTTTTGTAATGCAAATAATATATAGGGCCTTAATCTTGATTAAAGATGCAAATATAGATATTATTATGCTATGCAAAAACCATTAGCAGACATCCTTAGACCAGAAACCTTAGATGATATGGTGGGACAATCCCATTTATTAGCCAAAGGTAGCACATTTAGAAAGGTGATCGACTCCGGTCATATTTCTAACATGATCTTTTACGGTCCTCCAGGAATTGGCAAAACCACAATGGCAAATATCATCGCTAAAAAAGCGAATATGAGTCTCTATAAGTTAAATGGAACCACAGCAAACACTGATGATATTAAAAAGATCATTGGTGAAGTGAATGGCTTATTTAATACAAATGGTATTTTGTTATATTTGGATGAAATCCAATATCTTAATAAGAAACAACAACAATCATTATTAGAATTCGTGGAAAATGGTGATATTACACTTATTGCATCCACAACCGAAAATCCATATTTTTATATCTATCCAGCACTTCTTTCTCGTTGCACTGTTTTTGAGTTCAAAGCGATTGAGAAATCTGAGATTGAAAAAGGACTTACTAGAGCCGCGAAGAAGTTAGATGTTTCTTTAGAAAAAGAAGCACTTTCCTTATTAGCGTTATCCACGAATGGAGATATGAGAAAAGGACTCAATAATTTAGAGTTCCTCGCTAACTCTTTAACAAAGAACAATAAGATTACCAAAAAGATGGTGGAATCATTCATTGATAAAGCCAATATTTCCTATGATAGAAGTGAAGATAAACACTTCGATAACTTATCCGCTTTAATGAAGTCATTAAGAGGCAGTGATCCAGATGCTGCAGTCTTCTATTTAGCAAAGATGTTAGAAGCCGGAGATTTAATCGCTGCCTGCCGTAGACTTCTTTGCTCCGCAAGCGAAGATGTTGGTATGGCTTATCCAAGTATCATTCCAATTGTCAAAGCGTGCGTAGATAGTGCGCTTCAATTAGGTATGCCTGAAGCAAGACTTCCTTTAGCGAATGCCGCAATTTTAATTGCGACCGCACCAAAGAGTAATTCTGGTGTTATCGCCATTGATACAGCGATTAGTGATATCCATCAAGGCAAGGGAATTAACGTTCCTAGAACATTACAAAATACCCATTATGATGGTGAAGATGCTAAGGTCAAAGGACAAAACTATAAGTATCCTCATAACTATTCACATCACTGGGTTAAACAACAATACTTACCAGATGATATTAAAGATAGTAAATATTATATTTACCAAGATAATAAATTCGAACAAACACTCAAAGAATATTGGGACAAGGTTAAGAAATAATGAGAGTCGTTTTAACAACTGTTTTAGAAGCTAAAGTAGAGATCAATAAGAAAGTCGTCGGTGCAATTAGCCGTGGCTATCTTTTACTCGTTGGTTTTACTGATGGCGACAATAAAGAAACCGTCGATAAGATGATTGATAAAATTCTCTCTTTAAGAGCGTTCCCAGATGAACACGGAAATATCAATATTTCCCTTCAAGACGTGAATGGATCCATTCTTTCGGTGAGCCAATTTACTTTATATGCGAACACCGCGAAAGGCAGACGTCCATCATTCGTGGATGCGTTACGTCCAGGTGAAGCTGAACCACTTTATGACTACTTCAATCAACAGTTAGAACTAAAGCACGGCAAGGTCTCCACAGGTGTGTTCGGAGCGGATATGCAAGTCAGTTCAATTAACGATGGCCCGTTTACCCTACTACTTGATAGCAAGGAGATGTTCTAATGAAGGTACTATTAGGTCTTTCTGGTGGTGTTGATAGCGCAGTTGCAGCCTATCTTTTAAAGAAACAAGGACATGATGTTTCTGGCTGTTTTATGCGTAACTGGGATGCTTTAGCTAATGGCGACTATTTAGGCAACCCCACAATCAATAACAATCAATGTCCACAAGAAAAAGACTATGATGATGCCGTCTTAGTGGCCAAAATGCTCGATATTCCATTGTTAAGAATCGATTTCGTTAAAGAATACTGGGACGATGTCTTCTCGTATTTAATTAGAGAATATGAAGCTGGTAGAACTCCAAATCCAGACATTTTCTGCAATAAATACATTAAATTTGATGCATTCTTAAAGTTTGCTAAAGAAAAAGGTTTTGACGCGATCGCTATGGGTCATTATGCAAAGCGTATTGATAAAGATGGCAAAGCCTATCTCTGCAAGTCATTTGATAAGAATAAGGATCAAACATACTTCTTAAGTCAAATTAACCAGGAGCAAGTCTCTTTCTGCTTATTCCCATTAGGTGATATCGATAAACCAGAAGTGAGAAGAATCGCTCATGAACTCAATCTTCAATCCGTTATGGATAAGAAAGATAGTACAGGTATCTGTTTTATCGGTGAAAGAAACTTCCGTGAATTCTTAAAGAATTACATACCTGCACAAAAGGGCGATATTGTTGATATCGAAACTGGTAGAGTTATCGGCCGTCATGATGGCGCAATGTATTACACAATCGGTCAAAGAAAAGGCTTAGGCATTGGCGGTATCCACGGTGAAGTCGCAAAAGGTTGGTTCATTGTTAAGAAAGATGTAAAGAAAAACATCCTTTACGCCGCAAGCGGAGAAGAAAGCGAATACTTACTTAGTGATAGATGCACAGTGAAGTTATTGAATTTCATAACTGATGTTCCAAAAGAAGGACAACACATCAACGCGAAGTTTAGATATAGACAACAAGATAATGGTGTAACCATTCACTTCAAAGGTGAAGATGAAATCGAACTCATCTTTGATGAACCTTACAAAGCGGTCACACCTGGACAAGCAGCCGTGTTATACGATGGTGATATTTGTCTCGGTGGTGGTCTAATTGACCACACTTACTTCAAAGGTAAGCAAACTGACTAAAATTCAATAATTTGACATTTATATAAAATTTCCTCGTATCAATCGAGGATTTTTTATTAAAATAAAAGAGAATAATATCTACTTAAGGAGATTTTTATGGCAGAAAAAGCAAAAAAACCAAAGTTTACCTTTAAAGAATTACCTGTTTATTGCAAAATTTTGAGAATTGTTGCCGCGGTCCTTATGGTCTTTGGCGCCCTCTCACTCATTCCTGCACTGATCATTTGTATGGAAAATCCAGCTGGATGGGGATTATATTTCATTTCTTTGAGTTTTTTAATTCCAGCCTGTGTTGTGGCCATTGTTGAGTTCGTTCTCGAAAAGAAATGGAGTGAAAGAAAGATGGCGGATGGCGGACAACCTCAACAAGTTGAGGAAAAGAAAGCTGAAGGGCCAAAAGCAGAAGCGCCAAAACAACAAGATGGTGGATGGGAATGTCCAAATTGTGGCGCACACAATGAAGGCAAATTCTGTTCTTCCTGTGGTGCTCAAAGACCTGAAGCAAAAGCGGAAGAAGTTAAACCAGTTGCTGAAAAAGAGGAAACACCTTTTGTTAGTGAACCTGTTAAAGAAGAACAACCTGTTAAAGCAGAATCTAATGAACAGACAGGTAAAAAAGAGTTTTTCCCTAAATTCTTAAAATGGCTCATCCCATTAGTGTGTTTTGCCTTTATGGGTCTTTTATTTTTCATCGGCGAAGTTGTTAATGTCATTAGAGGCATTGAAAATATTGTTGACTATGTTGATATTGCTGGCGAAAACTTCAAGTTCACTTTTATTCTTGATGATATCAATATTTTCTTCCCATATTTATTTATTTCATTAGTTTGTGTTGCTTTAGCAATTATTGCTTTAGTGAAGATGAAAAAGCCAGAAGGCATTGTAAAATTAAATTCTTTATTCTTATTAGGTTTGTACATTGCTGAAGTCTTATACATCATTGTCATATTCATTTACATTGCATTAATCAATGAAGCATATGGTGGCGAAATCGACTTTAGACCTAATGGCACAATTATTGCCATCTTTGTTCTCAGTCTCCTTGGTATACCAATGTGTATTGCAACATTCATCTTAGGTATCAAGCCTGCCGGTTTAGTGTTTAAGATTGCTAATGCAGTCACATATGGTTGGTTCTTTGTGATTTGTATTGTTGCATTATGTAATAATGGTTGCGACTTATTATTCTATAGAGAAGGCACAGTATTCGCTGTATTCCCATTGATATTCTCAATGGTCTTAGCGGCTTATCCATTCTTTATTAACGTTGAACCAAACGCCAAAAAATAAAGCTTTATAAATGATGAAATACTCCTAGGCAGTGCTTAGGAGTTTTTTATTGCTTTTATTTTGCGTATGTGCCTATAATGGACGCACAAATAATATTGATTGCATCGAACAATTATGAAAAAGATATACGATACTCTTAATAGTAAATTAGTTAAGATAATTGTCACGTCTTTATTAGCCGTGTTAATAGGTGTTTCACTCGTTTCTTACTTTGTTGGTTTTAAAGTATATGGGAGCACTAATTTACAAGAAAACTATGGCTATCCTATAACTGCTACTTTTTTAGGTTTTGGTTCAATAGAAAATGCCACTGAAGGCTGGACATTAGTTCCTAGTTTTGTAAATTTTGAGTTTTCGATTATCATTTCAATTCTATTCGTATTATCGTTCCTAAATTTATTTATTAATGGTTTTGATAGAAAAGGCGATTTCCGTTTCTTTTTTTCATTCGGTATGTTCATTCATTTGATAGCTATTATTTGCACCCGAGTTGGAAACACAGAATATATCTTATTTTTCATTATTGCTTTAGCAGTTTTTACTTTATTAACTGCTTTTTATGGTCTTATGTATGCTACTGGTTTCGATAAAGAAAAGCCAAACATATTAAGAGTTCTAATTAATTGTCTATCGTTTTGGATAACATGGTTTAACATTTTATTTACAGACCTTCTTCTTTATTGCTTCTCCGGAATATCATTTGATGCATTCTTATTCTTCTTTTTCCTATTTGTCATTTGTGGTCCTATTTCAGCTATTCAAGCTCCTTTCTATGTTGGTTTAGCTTTTTCAAATTGTTTTGCTATAGGTGGAATGCTCTATATCGTTTTTCTATTCGCAATCTTTATTTATTGGATAGTTTCTTTAAACGAAAGAAAAAGAGCTAAAACAAATAAACAATAGTTTTTATCTAAAATATGTGATATTTTATACTCCGTAAGCAAGAAGAGAAGCCTATTGAAGACTTAAAGCGAGCGTCGGATGGTGTGAAGGACGCAAGGGATAAATAGGTGGGCCACTTCTGAAGAATATGGCTAATCCCCATCGTTAACTGCGCAAAGTTATAAATAAGTGCATCCGCAATAGCGGGTGAAAAAGGATGGTACCGCGGTAAATTATCGTTCCTTAAAAGGAACGTTTTCTTATATTTGGAGGAATTTTTATGAAAAAAATGACATCAAGTGAAATTAGACAAATGTGGTTAGACTTCTTTAAAAGCAAAGGTCACCATGTTGAACCAGGTAGTTCTTTAATTCCAAAGAACGACCCAACTTTGTTATGGATCAACGCAGGGGTTGCCGCTTTAAAGAAATACTTTGATGGAACGGAAATACCTCCATCTAGAAGAATTACTAACGCACAAAAATCCATTAGAACAAATGATATTGAAAACGTTGGTGATGCCACACACTTAACTTTCTTTGAAATGTTAGGTAACTTCTCCATTGGTGATTACTTTAGAAAAGAAGTTATCCCATGGGCAGTGGAACTCTTAACAAGTGAAAAATGGTTTAACTTTCCAAAGGAAAGATTATATATGACATATCATCCAGATGATTTAGAAACCAAGAAATGCTGGATGGATGCTGGTATTGAAGAAAGCCATTTAATTACCAAAGAAGATAACTTCTGGGAAATCGGTGAAGGCCCATGTGGTCCTGATACAGAAGTTCACTTTGATAGAGGTGAAAAATACGATCCAGAAGGTGTGGGTCTTAAATTATTAATTGATGATTTACCAAATTCCCGTTTCGTAGAAATCTGGAACATTGTTTTCTCTCAATTCAACAGTGAAATTGGCAAACCAAGAAGTGAATATAAAGAACTTCCTAATAAGAATATTGATACAGGCGCTGGCTTAGAAAGATTCACAGTTGTCATTCAAGAAACCGATACAGTTTATGAAACAGACTTATTCTGGCCAACCATTGAAAAGAGCGAATCCTTATGCGGTAAGAAATACACGGAAAACAAACGTGCATTTAGAGTTATTGCTGACCATATTAGAACCATTACATTTGCTTTAGCAGATGGCGAAATGTTCTCCAATGAAGGTAGAGGCTACGTTTTACGTAGATTACTCAGAAGAGCGGAACGTTTTGGCCGTGTTTTAGGTATTAATAAACCGTTCTTACATGAACTCGTCGCGGTTGTCGCTGACACAATGCAAGTCTATTACCCATACTTATTGGGTAAACAAGAATTCATCGCTAAAATGGTTAAAGCGGAAGAAGAAAAATTCTTAAAGACCTTAGAAAATGGTGAAGCGTTATTATTAAAATCCATTTCCGGAAAAGATGAATTATCCGGTAAAGATATGTTCTTACTTTACGATACCTATGGATTCCCAAAAGAATTAACTATGGAAATCTGTGAAGAAAAGAACGTGAAAGTCGACTTAAAAGGCTTTGAAGAACTCATGAAAGAGCAAAAAGAAAGAGCGAGAGCCGCACGTGGTGATCAACAAAGTATGAACAAGCAATCTAAAGATTTAATGGATTGCACACTCAAGAGTGAATTCACCTATGGCGTTAAACCATTAGAAGCAAAAGTTATCGCCTTATTTAAAGACGGTGTTAAAGTCGATTCCTTAAGTGATTCCGGTGACATTATCTTTGATAAAACCACATTCTACGCAGAAAGTGGTGGCCAAGTCGCTGATACCGGAAGTATCGAATCAAGTGAGACCGCATTAAAGGTTTTAAACGTCATTAAAGCCCCAAATAAGCAACATTTACACCATGTTGAAGTTTTATATGGTGAAGTGAAAGTTGGCGACGTTATGACCTTAAAAGTGGATGAACAAAGAAGAATGAAGATTATGAGAAATCACTCTTCCGTCCACTTATTACAAAAAGCCTTAACAGATGTCTTAGGTGATCACATCGCACAACACGGTAGTTATGTGAATGATGAATACAGCCATTTCGACTTCAATCACTTCCAAAAAGTGACACCAGAACAACTCACTGAAGTAGAAAGAAAAGTTAATGAATGGATTGCCGAAGGCATTCCATGTGAAACAAAAGTTCTTCCAATTGAAGAAGCCAAGAATATGGGTGCGAAAGCCTTATTTGATGATAAATATGGCGATGTCGTAAGAGTTGTTTGCTTTGATGAAATCAGTAAAGAATTCTGTGGTGGTACACACGTTAATAATTCCTCTGATATCGGATTATTCGTTATCGAATATGAAGAAAGCGTTGCCGCAGGTATTAGAAGAATTCAAGCCAGAACCTCAATCGGTGCTTATGAATTAGTGAAGAGAAGAGAAACTCTCTTAGCAAGAAGCAGAGACTTAGTGGGTGTTGCTTCTTATGGCGATGTTCCAAATAGAATCAGCACAATGCTCAAAGAGAAGGAAGAAATGAAGAAAGTTAACGAATCCTTAAGTGACAAGTTAGCATATCTCTCCAGCCAATCCTTAAAAGATGCATTTATTGAAGGTAATGGTGTCCATTTATTAGTTTCTTACCTAAAAGGTAATAAGAGAGATGCATTGTTATCTTTAGTTGATAACTTAAAGACACAACATCCTGACTATTTAATCGTTTTAATCGGTGAAGAAAACGGCAATTTACCAATCGTTGTTTCTTCTTCAAAAGCCGCACAAGAAAAAGGCTTATTAGCCGGTAATGTGATTAGACAAGTCGCACAATGCTTAGGTGGTAGCGGAGGCGGACGTCCAGATATGGCAAGTGGTGCCGGTAAAGATGCATCTAGAGTCGATGCCGCAATCGAACTCGTGAAAGGTTTAGTAAAATAATGTTAGACAAAGTTATCGGATTAGATTTAGGCACAACAACATGTGGTATCGCTTATAGCGATTCCTTCGGTTTTGTCCACGGCATTGAAACATTTAGATTTGATCGTAACCAATATATCGTTGCTAGAAAACACGTCTTAGAATTATGTGAAAAGATGGGTATTAACGAAATCGCAATCGGTCTTCCATTACACCTATCGGGTGAAATGAGTGAAATGGCCAATAATGTCATGCGTTTCCGTGAAGATTTATTAAAAGAAAATCCAAAACTCGTCATTAACACAGTGGATGAAAGATTAACTTCTGTCACCGCGAATAGATCAATTTCTGAGCAAGGATTAAATCATAAAAAGAGAAAAGAAAGTGTGGATCGCATTGCGGCCTGCATTATCCTCGATACATACGTAAGAATGAAGGAGAATAGATGATGTTAGAGAACGAAAAACAAATCACCATCGTAGATGAACAAGGAAATGAACACTTAATGCAAGTGTTATTTACCTATGATAACGAAGAGAGAAAAACTTCCTATGTATTCTTCTATAGCGAAGAAAATCCTGATGAAGTTTTCGCAATGCGTTACAAGGATAATGGGGAACTCGAAGAAATCGAAGACCCAGATGAATATGCGGAAGTCGAAGAAGTATTCAATGCTTACGAAGACGACCCAAAGATTCAAGAAATCAAGGCGAAATAATAATTTCGCACATAATTGTTTAATTTTTAATTCGTTATTTGATATAATAACGTTCGCTAAATAAAAGAGGTGCATATCATGGCAGAAAAAACAAAATTAACTAAAGCTGGATATAAAAAATTAGAAGAAGAACTTCGTTA
This sequence comes from Caryophanales bacterium, assembly GCA_016290145.1. Classification (GTDB taxonomy): domain Bacteria; phylum Bacillota_I; class Bacilli_A; order RFN20; family CAG-826; genus RUG13091. The sequence goes on along the minus strand of JAEESX010000005.1, from coordinate 27,088 downwards.
TCTCATCGACGTCGCTCGTGATGAAGTCAAACGTGAATTAGCAGAAGCTCGTGCACAAGGTGACTTATCTGAAAACGCCGACTATGATGCCGCTCGTGGAAAACAAGCAGAAGTCGAAGCTCGTATTAAAGAAATCGAAGCCACATTAAACAACGCTGAAATCATCGAAGAAAACAGCAAGAGCAATAAAGTTGGCTTAGGTTCCACAGTCACAGTCAAGTTCATCGAAATGAACAAAGAAGCTGAATACATGATTGTTGGTTCTATCGAAAGCAATCCATTCGAAGGAAAAATCTCCAGTTCATGTGCATTAGGCGAAGCCATCTTAGGTAAAGTCGTTGGTGACATCGTCGAAGTTAAGGCTATTAAGCCTTATAAAGTGCAAATCATCAGCATCGGCAGCAAAAAATAAAATAATTTGCAAAAGAATAATAAATAGACCCCCTATGTATTAAGTAGGAGGTCTTTTTATGTATAAAGTCATTATTGGTGTTGTTATTGCCGCGGCAGTTTTAATCATCGGATTTATGATGATTGATCCAAAAGTGAATAACAACCAAACCACAAACACTCAGCAAACAGTAGATAGTGGGAGCGCCTACACAATTGAGGGTGAGGTCAATAAACCTGGCACCTATGTTTTAAGTGATGGAATCACAATGGGAGATCTTATTAGAGCAGGTGGCGGACTCACAAATAACGCAGACGATTTAGCGTTCTTTGAGCAAGCATCTTTAAAAGCGGGAAATACTTACTATATCGCGAGTAAATATGACGCTACTGACATCTGCAATAATGAACCTATTGCTAAGGTCAACATTAACTCTGATACCGCTGATACATTAACAAATGTTAATGGAATCACAACTTCTATTGCGAGTTCCATCGTCAGTTACCGCACAAGTAATGGTGTCTTTCAAACCGTTGAACAACTCATGGAAGTGTATGGCATTGGTAACGCAACATATCGTAAAGTAAGAAACTTCGTAACCTTACACGCGTGATAATCTTTTTATTATTTATTTGTTTTTGGATTGGCATATCCTTTCGCTACCAAATCATCATCTTTTCCATTGTTTCAGTGTTAATCATTTTTCTTATCTTCTATCGGTATAAGAAAAGACTTGGTTTGCTAGCTATTGGATTAACCATAATCGGTGTGGGAATTAGCTATATCAAAATCGATGTAAAGAAAGAGAGCTATAGTGGTATAGTCATCGATTCCCACCCGAATTATTTTCTTTTACTCTCAGGAGGCGAAAGATTATATTCCTATAACAAAAATAATGAGTATGAGATAGGAGATTATCTAAAGATAACAGGCAAGAAAGAAGACTTATCTTTTACTACTTTAGAATCACAGTTTGACTTCAAAGATTATCTCAATAAGAAAGGTGTTTATTATTCCTTATCTATTAAGAAGATTGAGGTGAAGTTTTCTAATCCAATTCGCATCAGAAATAGAAGAGAGAAATTCCTTTCACATTTTGATGAGAAAAGCAGAAACCTAATCGGTGCGTTATTGTTCTCTGAAAACGTTGATGATGAGATCTTGGATGATGCGAAGGAATTACATATCGGAAGGCTTATAAATGCATCAGGCATTTTTATCTATGCTTACCTACGTCTTTTCACTTTTATTCTTTCTTACTTTATCAAAGATAAAAGGTGGAAGTTTTTGCCAATTGTGATGCTACTTCCATATCTCATTTTTACTTTCCCAAGATTCACAATTATTAGGATTATTGTGCTAGAGATTTTCCGCTATATTAATGAGATATTCTTAATGAAGAAGTTTTCTGGTCTAGATATAGTCGCCATAGTGGGAACGATGTTCCTTTTAATTGACTATCATTTGGGATATCAAATGAGTTTCATCATTGGCTTTACGATGCCGTTTTTCATCAAATGTATTAGAGAGGCAGAAGCATTTATTCCAAGAAGATTTAAGAAACCCTATGAATTACTACTTATCTATATTTTCTTTATTCCTTTTGAACTCAAATTTTATAACGGAACCAGTCCTCTATCTTTGATAGCGAACTTCGCTTTATCGCCTTTATTCATATTTGAAGCGGTCATTTCCTTACTTTGTTTCTATGGAGTTCCGATATATGGAGCTGTGAACTTTTCTACGAAATGTCTCGGAAACCTATTAGGCTGGCTCGCTAAGATATCATTCCAGATAAATGGTCCTCCGTTAGCGGGATGGATGATTTTAATATTCGGTTTTATCTTCCTCGCTTATTGTTACTACCGAAGCATCGGATTTATTCCTATTTATAGAGCGATAGCGGCCTTTTTCCTCATTTCACTAGTTCTTTATCATATCCCCATCAATAACTTCATAAGCGAAGAGGTTTGCTTCATTAATGTTGGACAAGGTGACTCTTGTCTAGTGAGAAGAGGAACGACCTCAGTTCTTATTGATACGGGTGGATTAACTTATACAGATTTAGCCAAAGAAACACTCATTCCTTTTCTCAAAAAGAAGAGAATCTATAACCTTGATTTAGTCATTACTACACATGATGATTTTGACCACTCAGGCGCACTCGATTCTCTAAAAGAGAATTTCTATGCAAAACAGGTGAGAACAAACACCGATAATTTTCCTGTTTCAGTGGGTGGTTTATCATTCACAAATTACAACACTCATATCACTGAATATAGTGGTGAAAATGATAAGTCTTTAGTCATCGGTTTTGAACTAATGCACAAGTATTTTTTAGTGATGGGTGATGCACCGATCATGGTGGAACGTAAGATGATTGAAGAATATCCAAATCTTAATTGTGACATCTTAAAAGTGGGCCATCACGGATCCAACACATCCACTTGTAAAGAATTTATTAAGCATGTAACACCAGATACTGCAATTATTTCAGTGGGGAAGAATAATAAATACGGCCATCCTCATAACTCGGTTCTTAAGATTCTTGAGGAAGAAGGCATGAAGATTAGAAGAACGGATTTAGAGGGAACAATTACATATTCTAACTACATTTTTATGTAGTTTTTGGAAAGTTATTATATAATGTTTCTATGATTCATCTTGTATATAGCAATCAGAGTTCTGAAATTAAAAAAGTGGTGAAAGCCATCGCTAAACAGTCATTGCCAGAACGCGATGATATGAATTTTGTGCGTTATGACGGAAATAACACTTTAATTCAAGAAATTATCGATGATGCGAACTATGTTCCATTAGGATATGACAAAAAGGTTGTCGCGGTCGATAATTGCTATTTCTTAATGAAACCAAAACCAAGAAACAAGATTGAAGCAGATCAAGATTATAAAGCCCTTATTCAATATATTAAAAATCCAAATCCTGATTGTGATTTAGTTTTAACTGTTCCTACCGCAGAAGTGGATAAGAATAGTGAACTCTTCAAATTAATTGAAGCTAACGCAAAAGTCACATTTATGGGTGACCCCACAATTAAGGAATGGAACGAATATGTTCGTAAGGTTGTTAATGACTCAATAACGAAGAATCCAGGCAGTAAGATGGACAGTGATGCCGTTATGGAATTAGTGGACCGTACTGCTGGTGATATTCCTTTATTAAAGAATAGTATTCAAAAACTATTCTTATATACCAAACATATTAGATATGAAGATGTTCTTTTATTAGTGACTAGACCACTTGAAGATAACACCTTCCAATTATTTAACTATTTATTAGATGGTGAAAATGAAAAAGCCATCGGTTTATTTAGAGACTTACAAGTATCTAACGTTGAACCGGTGACTTTAATCAGTATGCTAGGTAATCAATTCCGTTTATTAAACCAAGTGGTTTTCTTATCTAAACAAAGTATGACTAATGATGATATCGCAAACGAACTCAAGATCAAACCTATTCGTGTGCAAATTCTTAAGAAGAAAACCTTTAATATGTCTGAAAAAGCAATTCATAGAACACTCGATGATTTATTTAATCTCGACTTGCAAATTAAAAGCGGCCTTGTCGACCGCTTCTATGCTTTTGAATTGTTCTTAATAAACTTCAAAAGAGATTAATTTCAAATTCTATTATTTAATAGAATTGACTAAACGTTGTAATTCGCCTTTTTGTCTGGCAGCTGTGTTTTCGTGTTGGATTCCATCGCTGACTGTTTTGTCGATGAGACGGAATGCTGCATTTAATGCTTCTTCAGCTTTAGCTAAATCTTTAGCTTCAACTGCTAATCTAACTTTTTTAGCAGCAGTGCGGACTGCGCTCTTAGCGGACACGTTTCTTTGACGTGCTTTTTCGTTTGTGCGATTACGTTTAATTTGGGATTTTATGTTAGCCATAAGTTACCTCTCTTTTTGAATGTCGTTGATTATGTTAGCAAAAGAAGATAAATAAATCAATTTATTTCTTTGCATTTTTTTCCTTCTTTACAGGTTTAGCGGCCTTTTTCGCTTTTTTAGGTTCACCATATTTGAGTTTTGCGATCTCGTAAACGAAATCGTTTATTGTGGCCATAGAACCGGTGAGTAGTGACTCTGGGAATTCAATGTCAAATTGGTCTTGAACGTCACGGATTAATTCGACATAACTCATGGAGTCGCCGCCTAAATCATTAATCCAGTGTGCATCATCATCAATTTTGAACTCAGGTAGGATAAGAACTTCACTGAAAATATGTCTCATTGGTTTTAAGATGCTTTCGATGTCTTCTGGATTGAAGCCTTCGAATGTTCTTGCTTCTTTCTTGTTATCGATAGAAACATATTCGTTGCTGTTTTCTTCTAAACCCTTCTTGATGAGGAAGCGTTTGACCTTCATATTGTTCGCTAGTGGGAGTTTTCCTCTTGAGAGGAAGATGCCATCAAGTTTCACTTTATGTGGTAATTTTGGTTGGATTTCTTCGATTTGTGCTTTGATCTTAGCGATGTCTTCATCGTTAGCCTTGTTGTCGAGTTCTAAGACTAAGCCAATCTTTTCCACGTTATTGTGCTCTGGGGAGTAACCTAAAACACATAAATGTTGGACAAGTGGTAAATCCTTGAAATAAATTTCAAGTTCATCTGGGAAGATGTTTTCACCATCAGCGTTAATAATGATATCTTTGATACGACCTTTGAGGTAGTAGCCACCGGTTGGGTCGGCTTCAGCGATATCGCCAGTGCGGAAGAAGCCTTCTGGAGTTAATGTAGCTGGTTGTTCAACGCCGTTAATGATTTCTCTAATATGGATGGCGTTAGATCTAACTAATAATTCACCCTTTTGTGCATTACCTTCAATCTTGTATTCAACACCATGCAATGGTTTACCAATACGACCTTTTAATCTTGTTTCGACTTCTGGTGATAATTCAACAGAGGAGACACCGATTTCGGTCATACCATAACCATTGTATAAGTTGTAACCTAAGCCATTGATTGCGGTAAGAGTTTCTCTAGATAAGAAACCGCCACCGGAAATACAATATTTAACTTTGTTACCGAGTAATTTCTTTTGGACTGTATCACGAGCAACTTTGCTTGCGGCAATGCCTGCTTCTTCTTTTGTAATTTTACCGGTGTTATAGCCGATCATTTTATCTAATAAGGCAGCTTTTTGTGGTCCTTCCATTTCCGCTTTACGGGAAATGCCTAAGGCTAAAGAATCCCAGAATAGTGGAACACTAAAGACGTGGGTGACACCGCATTTTTGACAGATATATTGGATATCACTTGGTGTGGTGCTGGCTGGGAAGACGATTGTCTTACCATAGAACGAGAACCATAAGAAGACGGCGACGAAACCAAAGATGTGGTGGAATGGAATCATAGCCAAGATTTTTAATTTGCCCATGGAGTCTGGATACATAATATCCATTGTCTCTTTGCCCATTTCTAAAGCGGAGCAAATTTGTGCCACTAAGTTAGCACCGTTAAAGACCATTAATTTGACATCACCTGTTGTACCACTGGAGGAGAAGATAACTTCGTTTTCCCAGTTTGGTGAGAATGAATAGTGATGTTTTTCTTCTAATAAATCAGATAAGGAAATCTTAGTGATTGGATATTGATTATTATCATCTGTAATAATTGCTAAGGCCTTGCTCATTTCTGCGACGTGGATAGCACCTTCTTTAGAAGTTCTAGCGTCGATGAGGAGTGGTTTATAACCACACATTAAAATTGCCCAGAAGATTTCACACCAGTGTGGAGAGTTCGCACACTTTAAAATGATTGGGACATTCTTTGGTTGTTGAATTAAGTATTGAGATAAAACACTCGCTAATTCATATGCGTGTGAACGAAGTTTGCTGTAGCGGTAGTGTTTAATCTTACCTTTGTGATTGACGTATTCAACGGCGATCTTCTTTTCGTTTCTCTTCATCGTGGAATGGAATATATCTTCCATTCTTTGGGATGTGCTCAATAATTGAGCTGCGACAGCGATGTATTCTGTCACTTTTTCGAATTTTGTTGCCATAATTGTTTACCTTTCAAATTTTAATTTTAGCAAAAATATTTATATTTTAGAAATCGTTTCCTCTAATGTATGGAATTCGACTTCTACTTTCTTCTCATTAATTTTTAAAATTGCATAGGATCCATCGTACTTATCTCGTGCGAATGATATTGAACCAGGATTAATACAAATTATTCCTAATTCCTCGCTATATTTTCTAACATGTGTATGTCCATATGCAAATATTTTTATATCATTACTACGTAATAAATCCGCTTTTGGATTGGGTCTATGCTGCACAAACATATTCCCATAAGGAGTTGGTATGACCAAATACTCTGGGAAGTCATATGCGAGGTCGCAGTTACCCATTACTGAACGGTATGGATAAAGTGAAAACTCATCGCTTTCTGAATCTCCGCAGTGGATGTATAAATCCATATTTGGATATTGTTTGAGAAGCATATTAAGCGCTTCGTTATTGCCATGAGAATCACTTACTAAAAGAATTTTCATATCTAAATAATATATTATTTGAACTAAGAGAAAAACAACATATAATTAAATAGCAATGGACAAGAAAAGAATACGTTTTGTTTTTATGGGAACCCCAGAAATAAGTGCGACAGTCTTTGAAGCGCTTATTAATAAGGGATTATACTTTGTTGGCTTAATTGCTCAACCAGATCGCCCAGTTGGTAGAAAAGGTGAGTTAGAAAAAGTTCCGACAAAAGTAGTGGCGGAGAAATATGGCATCCCCGTGTTTCAACCTGTAAAAATCCGTAAAGAATACGAATTCGTTAAAGACTTAGCGCCGGATGTCATTATCACATTGGCCTATGGCCAAATCGTGCCACAAGGACTACTTGATATCCCAACAGTGGGATGTGTGAATTTACATGGTTCATTACTTCCTAAATATCGTGGCGCAGCGCCTATCCAATACGCGCTCATAAATGGTGAAAAGGTTACCGGTATGACACTTATGGAAATGGTGGCAGCGATGGACGCTGGTAGAATGTATGCCAAAAAAGAAGTTGCCATTGAAGATGATGATAACGCCACATCCTTATTTAAGAAGATGGCGCAAGCCGCAATCGACTTAACTCTTGAAAACATTAATAGTTATGCGATGGGCACCCTTCCAGGTGAAGAACAAGATGAAAGCCAAGTATCATTCTGCCCAACAATTAAACCAGAACAAGAGAAATTAGATTTAAATCTAAATGTGAAAGAACTTCACGGATGGGTTAGAGGTTTATCCGATCATCCAGGAGCCTACTTCTATTTAGATGGTAAGAAACTAAAAGTTTATAAATCACAAGTCTTGAATGATGAGATGACCGCAGAAGTCGGCACCATCGTGCAAGCAGACAAACGCGGATTTGTCGTGCAATGTAATGGCGGCCAATTAGCGTTACTTGAAGTCCAAAAAGAAGGCAAAAATAGAATGGACTATAAATCCTTCTTAAACGGCAATCAAGGATTGTTAGGAAAGAAATTAGACTAGTTTATCTAGTCTTTTCTTAAATATTGTATGGAAAAAACTCTCGAATTATCGGTCCATCAACTAGTGGATTTTTTACTTAGAACGGGTGATATCGACAACCGTGTTTTTAATCGTAGTTCGATGAGTGAAGGCTCTCGCATTCATAGTGCGTATCAATCTCAACAAGATAGCAATTATATGAGTGAGTATCCTTTAAGGAATACATTTGTTGTTTCTGATGTTGAAGTCACACTCCATGGACGCGCTGACGGAATCATCAAAAAGAAGAATGGTGAATATATCATTGATGAAATCAAATCCAGTGTTGAAGAACTGCAAAAGTTCCGCGATGATAACTTCGCCTGGCATATGGGACAAGCTAAATGCTATGCCTACTTATTTGCTTTAGAACAACACTTAGAAACAATCTCTATACGTCTAACGTATATTAGACAAGGAAAAGAGAAAGACAAAAGAATCGAAGAACATTTTTGCTATGCTGCAGAACTAGAACAATATGTCTATGGATTAATCGAAGAATATCTCGACTTCTACAATATTCTTTTTAGACACACTGAGAACAAAAACGCTTCGATTGAGACATTATCATTCCCATTCACCAAATACCGCAGAGGACAGCGCGAATTAGCCAAATACTGCTATGCTGTCGGTAAGAATGGTGGACGCTTCTACTGTGAAGCACCAACAGGTATCGGAAAAACGATGTCTACGCTCTTCCCATTCATCAAAGTTTTACCGGAAGATACTCAATCTAAAATTTTCTATCTCACCGCGAAGACACCAGGAAAAGAAGCGGCTTATCAAGCTGTTGAGATATTAAAAGAAAAAGGACTTGTGATTAATGACATAGTTATTACCGCAAAGGATAAGGTTTGTTTCTGCAAAGGCAAAGCCTGTAACCCAGATGACTGTCCATTTGCGCGCAAGTATTACGACAAGATACAAGCCGTTCTTAACTACGCTTTGACCAACTATACGACATTTGATCCAGACACAATTATGGACATTGCTCGTGAGAATGTGATTTGTCCATTTGAGTTAGAACTCGATTTGTCTTTATACTGCGATATAATCATCTGCGACTATAACTATTTATTCGACCCTATTTCATACATGAAAAGGTACTTCGATGAAGATGCCACACATCACTTAGCATTAGTGGATGAAGCCCACAACTTAGTGGACCGTTCTAGAGATATGTATTCTAGCTTCGTATTATACGAATCTTTCTTAACCGCAAGAAAGTCCGTAAGACATAGTAAACATCTTAAACTCAAACGCGCTTTAACGAAGTTAAATAAGATGTTCAAGGAACTCATGGAAGGTAAAGAACCTGGGCAATACATCCTTGATCATTATCCAGCGGAAATTGAGAATCCACTCGTCTACTTTGTAGAGACCTGCCAAGACATCAATAAGAATGAACGCGAAGAGATGACTGATGAATTATTAGACTTCTATTTAGAGGTCAATGAGTTCGTGAAAATCAGTGAATTCTATTGTGATAAATACTTATTGTATTTAGATATACTCGCAGACACGATGAACATCCGTATGTTGTGCTTAGATGCTTCTTCGTTCTTAAGTAGAACTCTTAGAGGTATCAAAGGCGCAGTATTCTTCTCTGCGACATTACAACCTATTGAGTATTACATTGATACCTTAGGTGGAGAGAAAAGCAGTGATCCTCGCTTAATTCTTCCTTCTCCATTCCCAATTGATAACTTAAGATTATTAGTCGCACCAAAGGTGTCAGTGAAATGGAGAAATAGAGAAAAGACCTATCACGAAGTAGCGGAATATATTAAGAAGTTTGTTGATAACAAAGTCGGTAATTATTTCATCTATTCGCCAAGCTATGAATATATGGAAAATCTTTTGCTACATTTAGACTTATCTGACTATGACTATTTTGTACAAACAAAAGAGATGACTGAAGAAGAAAGAAGAGAGTTCTTACTTAACTTCCAACCAAATCCAGGTAGAACAACCTTAGGTTTCTTAGTCATTGGTGGTGCATTTTCCGAAGGAATTGACCTTGTCAGTGACCGTTTAATCGGTGCGGTGATTATCGGCATCGGTATGCCTAGAATTAACTTTGAGAGCGACCAAATTAGTGAATATTATGATAATCAAGACCTCCCAGGCAGAGACTATGCGTACTTATATCCAGGCATGAATAAAGTTATGCAAGCTGTCGGAAGAGTCATTAGAAGTGAGAAAGACCGCGGAGCGGTTTTACTCATCGATGAGAGATATATGTCTAGACAATATCAGGAGTTATACCGCGCTGAATGGAAGAATTATGAAGTGGTGTTATCCCCTGAAGAAGTTGAAGAAAATCTCTCAAAATTCTTTGATAAGTAAAAATTATTGATATAATTTAGACATTATGGATTTCCAACAAAAGAAAATTAGAAACTTTTCTATCATTGCTCACATCGATCACGGCAAATCAACACTTGCGGATCGTATTTTGGAATCCACAGGCGCGATTGAAGCGCGTGAAATGAAAGACCAAATTCTCGACTCTATGGACTTAGAAAGAGAAAGAGGAATTACCATTAAATTAAACGCTGTAACTCTAAGTTACAAAGCTGATGATGGTGAAGAATATATCTTCAATCTCATCGACACTCCGGGGCATGTTGACTTCACTTATGAAGTATCACGTTCTTTAGCCGCATGCGAAGGTGCGGTTTTAGTCGTGGACGCTACACAAGGCGTAGAAGCGCAAACACTCGCGAATGTCTACTTAGCAGTGGACAATAACTTAGAAATTTTACCAGTTATCAACAAAGTTGATTTACCAAGCGCACAGCCTGAATGGGCGAAAAAAGAAATCGAACAAAGAATTGGCGTCGATTGTTCTAACGCTGTTGAGGTTTCTGCAAAGACTGGTTTCCATATTCACGAATTGCTCGAATATATCGTGCATAATGTGCCTGCACCAACAGGCGATGAAAACGCTCCATTAAAAGCGCTTATCTTTGATAGTTATTATGACCCATATAGAGGCGTTGTAATTCTTATTAGAATTAAAGATGGTTCTGTTTCCGTGGGTGATCACATTAAACTCATGCAAGCGGGCAAGGATTATGTCGTTACCGAAGTTGGTATCAGAACACCAAACGAAATTAAGACTAAGACATTAACTGCTGGACAGGTCGGTTATTTATGCGGACAAATTAAAGACATCAAAGATGTCCATCCTGGTGATACAGTAACATCATTTGATAATCCAACCCCAGAAGCCTTACCTGGTTATCGTGTTATCAACCCAATGGTTTACTGTGGCTTATATCCAGTTGATAGTAGGGATTATCAGGCCTTAAAAGATGCCTTAGAGAAGTTATCATTAAATGATGCTTCCTTACATTATGTTGCTGAAACAAGCCAAGCCTTAGGCTTTGGCTTTAGATGTGGTTTCTTAGGTTTATTACATATGGATATCGTCCAAGAGAGACTTGAAAGAGAATATAATCTCGACCTCATCTTAACTGCACCTAGCGTTATTTATCACGTGAACCTCACAGATGGTACAGTTTTACATTTGGATAACCCTGCTAAAATGCCTGATGGTAGCAAGATTTCTTCTATTGAAGAACCATATGTTAAAGCTAGCATTATGACACCAAAAGAATACGTTGGTCCAATCATGGAACTCTGCCAAGAGAGACGTGGTATTTATACCAACTTAGAATATTTCGATGATACAAGAATGATTCTTACCTATGAGCTTCCATTATCTGAAATTGTTTACAATTTCTTTGATAAGCTAAAGAGCTATACAAAAGGATATGCATCATTCGACTATGAGTTCTCAGATTACAAGCAAGGCGATCTCGCTAAGCTTGATGTTTTACTCAACGGCACAGTCGTGGATGCTTTAAGCAGCATCGTTTATAGACCTGGTGCATATCATAGAGGACTAGGCATTATTCGGAGAATAAAAGAAGTTATTCCACGTCATCAATTTGAAATTCCAATCCAAGCCGCAATCGGTGGTAAGGTCATTGCTAGATGCGACGTTAAAGCAGTCAGAAAAGACGTTTTAGCGAAGTGTTATGGTGGTGACATCACCCGTAAAAAGAAGCTTTTAGAGAAACAAAAAGAGGGCAAGAAGAGAATGAAGAAAATCGGCTCTGTCGAAGTCCCACAAGAAGCGTTCATGTCAATCTTATCGATTGACGAAGAAGATGATTAACTAGTTTTTTGGTGAAAAATTAGTACATTTTTAGTTTTGTTGTTGCACCTATGGTGCTTTTTATTTTATAATGCACGTAGAGAGGTACGTTTTATGCCAAGTAATGAATTAGCGATTCGTTTTACCGAAGGAAAATATGCAACCAAGTCCGAAGTCGGTAAAGAACTTAAGATGTCTATGTTCGATAACATTTGGAGCAACATCCTTAATTATCGTGCTAGCTACAACAGATACTTATCAATCAAGAGTATCGAGAAGAACCAATTAGTGGTGTGCTTCTGTCCATCAATTAACGCTTTAGTTAACTCCGCGGATATGAAACTCATCCGTTTAATGAAAGAACAATCTCGTTTAAGTGTCACCAATGGTGAAGTCAATAGATTCGAAGATGAATGCTTAATTAGATGTTTAAAACAAGTTGCTGCTGAACACCAATGTGAAGCCAGTGATAACTACATTCGTTCATTGATCCATGGTGATATCAAAGAAGTTTCTCCAGATGTGAGAATCTTAAGCAGATATCTCGATGCACTTAACTATGTTAAAAGATATCACGTTAATACAATTGATGTCGACTTCTTAGCGGAAATCTATTCCCGTTTATTAGGCACAAGCGAATTAACATCTTTCTATAGAACAACTGAAGATGCGAACCGCGAAAACAGAGTTCTTATCGATCGCATTTATACAAGCGCACCAGTGTACTTAATCGAAGGCATGATGGATAGCTTATTCACATTTATCTCAACTTCCACATTAAGCGCTGCCACAAAAGCCTCTATCGCTTACTATTACATTAACTACATCAGACCATTTTCAACATTCTCTGACGAAGTCGCATTACTCATTGCTAAAGCAATTCTTGCTCACGATGGTCTCAGTGAACTCGGTGTTTTATTACCACTCGAATCCTTACTCGTTGAACAACAAGAAGAAATCACACGTTTATTCGTTGAAGTTCAAAAGACCTGCGATACCACATATTTCGTGAACTTTGCCTTAAAGCAAATGGAAGGCAAATGTGATGACTTATTCAATTTCATCGCTGAAATGAAAGCCACCACAATGAAACAAGATTTCTATAGAGAAGATAAATCAGCACCAACACAAAGTGTTCAACAATCCTTGTTTGATGTTATTAACGAACCAGAACCAGCGCCTGCTCCAGTATATGTCACACCTGTTCAACCAACACCTGTGCAACCTGCTCCAGCACCAGTTCAACCAGCTCCTCAACCACAAGTAGTCGTTGAACAACCAAAGGTTGAAGAAGTTAAACCAGTCGTGCAACCAGTTCCTCAAGAAGAACCAGTTAGTCAACAAGAACAAATCGCTGTGGCTTACATCCCACCAGCAATCGATGAGAAACAAGCTCTCCGTTTAGAACAACACTTACTAGAACTTGACCCATCTCTTAGAAAGCATGAAGCACGCTTCTATGCCAGACACTGCACACTCGGAAAAAGTTATACAATCGCGCAATATAAGCGTATGATAGGTTGTGTTTATGAAACAGCCAGAACCGCGATGGATCATCTCGTGGAACTCGGTTACTATCGTAAAGATAGCAGTAATAAGAAATTCATCTACACACCAATCCCAAGAAAATAGGAGGAATGAATTATGGTATTAGCAAACGGCGGAATTGACCAACCATTTATCATTTTATTAATCGTTGTCGGCGCATTCGCAGTCATCGCAATCTTAGCATTCATCATTTATAGATTGCTCAGACCAAGATTAAAAGATGAGAACAAAGAACAAAAAACCGAACAAGACTACGCTAAAGAAGAATTAGACCGTATCCTCCAACCTGTGGAAGACGAAGAAGTAGCAAAAGAAATTTCCGGTTATCGTCAAAATGACGATGAAACCGACGAAGTGGAAGAAAATGCTAACACAAAGGAAGAAAAATAGGCCGGTAACAGCCATTTACATACATATTCCATTTTGTCAGCATATATGCGATTACTGTGACTTTCCAAAGTTGCAGTATTTTCGTTTATTCGGAGAAAAATATCTATCTTCTTTAAAGAAGGAGATGGAATCTTACAATATCCAAGACACAATTAAGACCATCTATGTCGGAGGTGGAACTCCCACAGCGTTAGATGATGATTTGTTCTTGGAATTATTAAAAATAATCAAACCATATACAAACCAAGTCGAAGAATATACTTTTGAAGCTAACCCTGAATCTCTTTCTAAAGAAAAGTTAGAACTCATGAAAGAGTATGGTGTGAATAGAATCTCTCTTGGTGTTCAAACCACAAATGATGAGATTTTACAAAAGATCGGTAGAAAGCATACTTTTGAAGATGCTAAAACAGCCGTGTCCTTAGCCCGTAAAGTTGGTTTTGATAACTTAAACGTCGATTTGATTATCGGCCTTCCTGGCGTTCAAAAAGAACAATTCAAGGAAGATTTAACAAATGTTGTCGGTCTCGGAGTGGATCATATCTCCTGCTATAGTCTGACAGTTCATCCAAATACGATGTTCTTCATTAGGGGAATTAAAGAACCGAAAGAAGAATTGTCTCGTGAATTATATGACTATGCAGAAGAATTCCTTAAGGAAAATGGATTTGTTCATTATGAAATCTCTAATTGGGCAAAACCAGACAAAGAAAGCAAACACAATCTCACATACTGGAAAGACGAACATTATTATGGATTCGGTATGGGAGCGGCGGGATATATTGAAGATATTAGATACGTAAATACTAAAAGTATTAGCAAATATAATGCTGGTGAATACCGCGATGAAGAAGAACATGTCACATACCAGGATGACTTACTCTATTATTTGATGCTTAATCTCAGAACAAATCGTGGGATCGAGTTCAAAGATTATATTTTCCGTTTCAAAAGAGACTTTTTAACAGACCATAGAGACGCGATTAGTAGGTTAGTAAATGAGAAATTATTAGTGTTAACTGAAGATCGCGTTTATCCGACTTATGATGGTATGATGGTACTAGACCAGATAATTATGGAGTTAAGTGAATAATGGAAACCGCAAGATTAGCCAAAAGAGTGTGGGCTTATATCATTAACTTATTCTTCTATCTTGCTACAGGTTTTGCTTGTAGTATTCCATTTTTAACTTTGTTAAGTTGGCCAGTTTACGCTTATATTCTTATTTCTTTAGGAATCGCTTTTGTCTTTTCCTTTATTAACGATTTATTCATCTTGGTGCTTACTCGTGGATACACAGTGGGTTCCGCGATTATGGGTGTAAGATATGTCGCAAGCGATGGTAAGAAATTATCGTTTAAGCAAGCACTGGTGAGATCAGGTAGTGAATCCACACTTATATTTGTGTTTTTCGACCTCATTTACTTCCTTAAGAACCGTACAGAACGTGGTGTTATTGATAGATTAAGCGACTCGTTTGCTATCGATACACGTATTTAAAATCCTTATTTATATTTATATTTATATAGTTTTGAAAGAGTGCATGAAATATTGCACTTTTTTAGCAGTTTATTATTGACAGTGCTAATCATTTCGCTAAAATATAGTTAGCAGTTAGAAGAAAAGAGTGCTAAATAAGGAGGAAAACATATGGGTTTAACAAGAAGTGATTTGATTCTTAAATACATTGTTGAATACTTCATCAAGAATGCTCAACCAATTGGTAGTCATACC
This sequence comes from Caryophanales bacterium, assembly GCA_016290145.1. Classification (GTDB taxonomy): domain Bacteria; phylum Bacillota_I; class Bacilli_A; order RFN20; family CAG-826; genus RUG13091. Next base: position 11,320 of record JAEESX010000005.1, on the reverse strand, counting down.
CTTATCGAAGAATATCACCTTCCATATTCATCCGCGACAATCAGAAATGAGATGTTTGCCCTTGAAAAAATGGGATTCATCGAAAAGACCCATAGCAGTTCCGGCCGCGTTCCTTCTTCTAAAGGTTATAGATATTACTGCGAACACCTACGTGATAGAAGCATCGATGAATCATTAAAGAATTCGTTACAAGTGGTTCTAGAACAAAAGATTCAATCCGTTGAAGAAGTCATTAAAGAGAGTTGTGAGATTTTATCTCATATGACTAACTTAGTGTCTGTCGTCACCGGAAATAGCGGTAATGTTGAAAGACTCGCAAACGTCCAACTTATCCAAATCAGTGATAACACCTTAACAGCGGTGTTCGTTACCGATAAAGGATATGTTGAAAACAAAACATTCATCGTTCCTAACACAATTAAAGCTAATGAAGTTGTTGATTGTGTGAAGATCTTAAACGATAGATTAAAAGGCACACCAGTTAGCGATTTAGTTCCTAAGATGGAAGCCTTGAAACCAGTCCTCAGCGATTACGTTGTCTCTCATGATATCGTTTACCAAGCTTTGCTTGAAACATTCATTAGATTCGCTGGTGACCGCTTGAGCTTATATGGAAGAGAAGAATTATTCAATCAACCAGAGTTCAAAAACGACGCCGAGAAACTTCAAGAAGTCTTCAAGTTATTAAATGATAAGTCAGTCTTCAAAGAAGCCGGCAAAAAAGACCAAAAAGTGGAAATCAACATTGGTGAAACAAATCCTGATGTCTCAATGGTGACCACAAAGATCAAGATTGGTGATGGTGATGAAAGCTCCATTACATTACTTGGTCCAACAAGAATGGATTATGACAAAGCCCTCTCTGCCTTAGAGTACATCGCAGAAGAGTTAAATAAATATTTCGATGATTTAAGTAAAGGAGGAAATGATGAGGATGCCTAATGAAGAAGAATTAGAACAAGAAGTTCTAGAAAAAGAGAATCCCCGTAAATCCTTCCAAAAGAAACTTCATAAATTAGAAGAAGAGAAGGAAAAAGCGAAAGCGGATGCTGAGCACTGGAAAAATGAATACTTCCGTGCCTACGCTGATACGCAAAACTTAAGAAAACAATTAGAAAAGGACCACATGTCCGCGATGAAATACCGCGCTGAAGGATTCGTTGATGAATTACTTCCAGTGCTAGATAGCTTCTTCGCAGTTCTAAAGAATGAACCAACAGATCCAAACTTGAAGAATTATCTAATTGGATTCCAATATATCTACCGCAACTTAGTGGCTGCGTTAGAAAACGAAGGTGTAACAGAAATATCACCAAAGGTGGGAGATAAGTTCTCCGCCGACACAATGCAAGTTGTGGAAACAGTGGAAAGCGAAGGAGAAGAAAACGTTATCGTTGATGTCCACGTTAAAGGATATAAGCTCCATGATCGCTTAATTAGACCTGCTAATGTTACTGTTAGCGTCAAACACAAAGAAAACAAAGAAGAAAAAACCGATGCATAAATAAGGAGGAAATAATTATGGCAAAAGAAATTATCTTAGGTATCGATTTAGGTACAACAAACTCCGTCGTGAGTTATTTACAAGCCGATGGCACCGTTAAGGTCATCCCAAACCCAGAAGGAACCCCAACAACTCCATCCGTCGTTGCTTTCAAAGCAAGTGGTGAAGAAATCGTTGGTAACGCTGCCAAAAGACAAGCAGTTATGAATCCAGACACAGTCAGTTCCATTAAGAGAAAAATGGGTACTGCTGAAAAGGTCCATATCAACTGCATCAATAAGGATTTCACTCCACAAGAAATCTCTGCGAAGGTTCTCGCATATATGAAGAACTATGCCGAAAAGAATATCGGTCAAAAAATCCAAAAAGCCGTTATTACCGTTCCTGCATACTTCAACGACGCACAACGTCAAGCAACTAAAGATGCTGGCCAAATCGCTGGCTTAGAAGTTGTCCGTATTATTAACGAACCAACAGCCGCCGCTTTAGCGTATGGCTTAGAAAATGAAAAATCCGAGAAAATCTTAGTCTTTGACTTAGGTGGTGGTACATTCGACGTCTCCATCCTCGATATCGGTGATGGTACATTCGAAGTTATTTCTACCGCTGGTGATAACAAACTCGGTGGTGATGACTGGGATCAAGTCGTCGCTGATTGGATTAAAGCCCAAATCAAGATTGAAACAAATGTCGATATTACCGACAAAGCTTCATTACAAAGAATTAGAGAAGCTGCTGAAAAAGCCAAGATTGAATTATCCGCTTTAACAGAAACAGTTATCTCCTTACCATTTATCTCTATGACAAGTGCGGGCCCAGTTAACTTTGAGACCACATTAACAAGAGCTAAATTCCAAGACTTAACACGTCATCTCTTAAAGAGATGTGAAGAACCAGTTAGAAGAGCATTAGCCGATGCTCATATGGGTGCAAACGAACTCAACCAAGTTCTCTTAATCGGTGGTTCCATCCGTATGCCAGCTGTCCAAGAACTCGTCAAACAATTAACTGGTAAGACACCAAACTTATCCGTTAACCCAGATGAAGCTGTCTCTATCGGTGCTGCCTACCAAGGTGGTGTTGTCAGTGGTGATGTTAAGGATGTCGTCTTACTAGACGTTACCCCATTAACCTTAGGTATCGAAACATTAGGTGAAGTTATGACTCCACTTATTCCACGTAATACCACAATTCCAACCACAAAGAGTCAAATCTTCTCTACCGCTGCGGATAATCAACCAGCCGTTGACATTATGGTCTATCAAGGCGAACGTCCAATGGCCCACGATAACAAATTATTAGGTCACTTCCAATTAACTGGTATTAAACCAGCACGTAGAGGTGAACCAAGAATTGAAGTTACATTCTCTATCGACGTTAACGGTATCGTTAAAGTCTCCGCTAAAGACTTAGACACACAAAAAGAACAAAATATCACAATTTCTGGTTCTAATGGTTTAAGCAAAGAAGACATCGACAGAATGGTCCGTGAAGCAGAAGAAAACGCTGAAGCCGATAATAAGAGAAAAGAAGAAACCGAACTCAAGAATAAAGCCGAATCATTTATTAATGATATCGACGCTGCTATGAGAGAAAAAGGCGATTCTATGGATCCAGCACAAAAAGAACAAACTCAAAAATTAAGAGATGAGTTAAAGACTGCTTTAGATAACAACGATATGGAAACACTCAAGAAACGTATCGGTGAATTAGAACAAGCCGCTGCTTATATGCAACAACAACAAGCTAACCAAGGTGCCGCAGCAAATAATAGCGGCGATCAACCTGCCGGTAGCAACCCAGATGATGTCGTCGATGCCGACTTCACCAAAAAAGGCGACAACAACGCTTAATTAGATAAAATCTAAAACTAATCCGTTAGGGCCTTCGGGCCCTTTCGGTAAATATAAGGAAAGGAGAATATTATATGGCTGAAAAAAGAGATTTTTATGAAGTCTTAGGTGTGAAAAAGAACGCCACTAAAGACGAAATTAAAAGTGCTTATCGTAAATTAGCTAAAACATATCACCCAGATAATAAAGAAACTGGTGACGAAGCCAAATTTAAAGAAGTACAAGAAGCCTATGATATCCTTTATGATGATCAAAAGAGAAGCGCTTATGACCAATTTGGTCATGCTGCCTTTGAACAAGCAGGTGGAAATCCAGGTGCCAACCCATTCCAAGGTGGATTCGGTGGCGGTGGATTTGGAGGATTCTCCGATTTAGGTGATATCTTCTCCCAATTCTTTGGTGGAGGCGCTAGACAAAGAGGAAATCCTACCGGACCTCGTAGAGGTAATGATGTCGTTAATCGTATCAAGATTGACTTCATGGATGCGATTAATGGTTCTGATAAAGAAATGACCATCGAAGTCGATGAGTTATGTGTCGCTTGTGGTGGTACAGGTGCCGCAAGTCAAAGCGACATCTCTGTATGTAGCAACTGTAAAGGTGCTGGATATGTGAGTGTCAGAAGACAATCATTATTCGGAACAGTGCAAAGCCAAGAAACATGTCCATCATGTAATGGTTCTGGTAAAACGATCAAAAATAAATGTAAAGAATGTGGTGGTAAAGGCTATAACCACAAGAGAAAAACTATTAAGATTCACATTCCAGCAGGTATCAAATCCGGACAGCAAATCATTTCCCGTGGTAATGGTGAAAGAGGCATTAACGGTGGTCCTAATGGAGACTTATATATTGAAATCCTTGTTAAGGAACATTCATACTTCAAACGTGAAGGTAATGATATTGCCTTAACAATCCCACTCGACTTTGTCGATGCTTGCTTAGGAACTAAGGTTGATGTTCCAACCGTCTATGGCGATGTGACATTAACAATTCCTGAAGGCAGCCAACCAGGTCAAGTCCTCCGTATGAAGGGATGCGGTGTTAAAGACTTAAGAAGTGGTAAACCTGGCGATCAATATGTGAAATTAGATATCAAGGTTCCAACTTCCTTAAGTAAAGACCAAAAAGAAGCATTAAAGAAATTCAAGGAAGCCAAGAAAGACGATGGCTTGTTCTCGAAGTTCAAGAAAATGTTCAAAAAATAAGACTCTTTAATGAGTCTTTTTCTTTTATCGAAAATATTTTGCAAAAATAGTAAGAGTGTACCCCCTATGTGTTTAGTAGGAGGTACATTTATGTTTTATATCCCACAGATTCAAAAAGACGACTGCGGATTTGCTTGTCTTAAGATGGTTCTCGCTAAAATCAACAAAGATAAAAACTATCTATTCTTGCCGCAGGATGAGGCACATGGATATTACTCGTATAGCGATTTAGTGGAAAAAGGATATGAGCATGGAATTAATTTCACGGCTTTTGAGGTTCCTAATAAGGAAGAATTAAGCAATTGCTCATCTTTTCCATTAATTCTTTCCATTGAGCTTAAAAATGGGGCTAAACACGCAGTGGTAGTGACTAAAGTAAGATGGAAGAAGGTATATTACCTTGATCCAAGAAGAGGAAACTGTTCTATGTCCGTGAAGAAGTTCATCGATATATGGGATGGAACTGGCTTAATGGTGGAATCTTTTGAGAAGAGAAACTGTCCGGTTAAGCAAGTTAATCCTTTGAAGACTAGCACAAGCGTTCTTCTCGGATTTGTCCAAGTTCTTGTCGCGGTGTGCGCAGCAGTAGGTGTTTACTTTGTCAAAGATGGAACGCCGATATACGTTCCAGCGATATTCTTATCCGTTGCTATTGTCCTAGAATTACTTATGAAAGCATTATGCTTTAACGTGATGAAGAAGTTAGACCAATTCTTCTTCTCAGAGAACAATCTTCCTTTAAAAGGGTATCGTGAGTATTTAACGAGATTTGAGAACTACAAACGCCTAGCGTTATCTTCGCCAATTAATCTCATTCTCTTATTCGTGATTCTTATCGGACTCAGCGCAGTGGTGTTACTTAATGACATTAGAAACATTATGCTCGTTTTGATACCAATTGCCATCTCCGTTTTTGAGTGGTTAGTGGTCTCTCCAATTCTCAAAGCGAAAGCGGAAGAAGTGAATGAATTAGAAGAGGATTTAGATAGCGCAGAAAATGGTGAAGAACTACAGAATAAAGCGAGGATTTTACATAGTAAAGCATATAGTTATAGTTACATCAAAATGACATGTTCTTATCTTTATGCTGGATTGCTTGTTTTGACCGCTTTACTAACGATGAGATTATGTGGTTTATCATCCTTCCCATACATCATCTTCTATAGCTGTATTTCTGTGGCAATTCTAAGAACCTTACAAGATCTATTCTCTTTCAATGAGAAAATTGAAGAATTTAACATTGTTAAAGTGAAAATCGCTAATTCTATCAATTCCCACAAAAAGAGTGATGAAAATGATTAGTAATAAATAATTTAGTGTGCTATTATAATAGCCCATGGAATTAGATTTCGATTCACAAGTTTCTGGATACGAGAAATACGAAGATATTTATCTCGGCTTACTCGAAAAGACTTTTAATCACTTAGGATTAAGTTGCGAAGCCATTTTGAGTGTCACTTTAGTGGATAATACATTTATTCACCAATTGAACAGAGAATATCGCAATGTTGATCGTCCAACAGATGTTATCTCCTTCGCGTTCTTAGATGGAGATGAACAAAGGGATGAAAAGCTCCATGGTCATGGTCCCGTTCCTCTTGGCGACATTTATATCAGTGTCGAAAAAGCGAAAGCGCAAGCAGAGGAATACGGACATCCATTAGAAAGAGAATTATCTTTCTTGTTCGTTCATGGGTTATTGCACTTATTAGGCTATGACCACATGACAAAAGAAGATGAGGCAGTAATGTTCAAATTACAAGATGAAATCTTGCCTCCAAAGGAGAACTAAAATGACAAAAGAACAATTAATCCAAAAAGCAAAAGACGCTCGTGAATTATCTTATTCACCATATTCCAACTTCAAAGTTGGTGCGGCTGTATTAACTAAAGATGGAAAAGTTTTCCTTGGAGCCAACATCGAAAACTCCGCTTATTCAATGTGTATGTGCGCTGAAAGAAACGCCTTATACCATGCATATATGAATGGCTACAAGAAAGAAGATATCGCTGCTTTAGCACTTTGTGCTGATACAGAAGAACCATGTTCCCCATGTGGTGCCTGTAGACAAGTCATCAGCGAACTCATGTTACCTGATGCACCTATCTATATGAGTAACCTCAAAGGCGCAGTTAAAGAAACCAATGCAGTGGAACTTTTACCATTTGCTTTCTCACCAAAGGATCTAAATAAATAATGAAGTCCGGTTTTGTTGCTATCCTCGGCCGTCCTAATGTTGGCAAGTCAACTTTGTTAAACGGCATTTTAAATAAGAAAGTTAGTATCGTTACTGATAAATCCCAAACCACAAGAAACGCCATTAAAGGCATTTATAATGCGGATGGAGTGCAGATTATTTTCACCGACACTCCAGGGATTCATAAGCCAAAAGAAAGACTTGGCCAAGAAATGAACAATATGGCCTATGGCGCTGCACACGATGTTGATGCAAACATTTTAGTGGTTGACGCTTCTCTTCCATTTGGCCCAGGCGACGAATACATTCTTTCACATTTAGATATTAAAAACGCTCCTCTCATTCTTGTTTTTAACAAGATTGATGAAGCGAGATTAGATAAAGTTATCGAATTAAAGAAAATCTATGCTGAAAAAGTACCTGATGCGATTGTTTTAGATACAGTGGCAACAGAGAGATTTAATATCGACACTTTATTAAATAAACTTATTGAATTGATGCCAGAAGGACCCGCCTACTACTCAGTAGAAGAAGTCACTGATAAAGACGCAATCTTCCAAATCAAAGAAATCATCCGTGAAAAAGTTTTAAGAAACTTACGTGATGAAGTACCACACGCTACAGCGATTTATATGGACAATATCGAATGGGAAGAAAACCCAATTCATATTCGCGCAAGCATCATCGTGGAGAAGGAAGGCCAAAAGGGTATTGTCATCGGTGCAGGTGGCAAAAGAATTAAAGCTATTGGTAGCCAAGCGAGAAAAGATATCGAAATTTTATTACATAAACATGTCTTCTTAGAACTCTTTGTGAAGGTTCAAGAAGGATGGAGAGATGACGAAAAGTCTCTTGAAACATACGGATATAAATACAAAAAATAACAAACATGAAAGTCGTTGTTTTATCAATAACACCCTATAAAGAAAAAGATGCGATTATTGATGCCGTAAACGAACAAGGAGAGATGACTTTTCTAGCGAAAGGTATCCTTGATCCAAAAAACAAAAATTCCGCGTTAAACAACCTATTAGTGGTCGCAGATATCGAATTAAATGAAGGAAACTACAAATATCCTGTTTTAAAGTCGGCTTCAATTATTGAAAATCCGATGAAAGTCACGAATGACTATTATTATCTTTGCAGCCTAATGCTCATGGCGGAAATCACCAAATCATTAGTGCAAGATGATGAGAAAGAAAGAATTTTTAATTCTTTAATGAGCGCAGTTATCTGTATGAAGACTGCGGAAAGTCCATGGCCAATTTTGCTAGCTTATTTTGCAAAAGTCTTCAAAGAAACCGGCTATGAATTTGAAGTAAATCATTGTGTTTTCTGCGGATCAAAACAAAGCATTGTTACTTTCTCATTTAATGATGGTGGATTCATCTGCCAAAACTGCTTAGAACCAGATATGGAAAGAGATTTAACAAAAGAACAAATGCTCATCATTCGTTCTTCATTCCTCGTTCCAGATATGGCTAGAGCCACATTTGAAGTATCTAAAGATGATGCTTTAGTGGTTCTAAATAAATTCTTTGAATTTATAAAAGATTCTTACGGTGTCAGCCTTAAAGGTGCGGCACTTATTAACAAATAAATAATACAAAAATACACTCATAATGTGTTGACAACGTGCTTTTTAACAAGCATACTATTTGAGCACGCTTTTTTGGAGGTTACTATATGAGTAAATTTGAATTTGATAAAGTATGTAACCATTTAATCGTCTCTGGCTACTATTACCAAGGTAGTGAGATTTATGGTGGTTTATCCAATACCTGGGATTACGGCCCATTAGGTAGCGAAATTAAAATGAATATCCGTAAAATGTGGTGGAAGAAATTCGTTCAAGAATGTCCAATGAACGTCGGTATCGACGCCGCCATCTTGATGAATCCAAAAGTTTGGGAAGCCACAGGACACGTCTCCACATTCAATGATCCACTTATTGACTGTAAGAAATGTAAACAAAGATTTAGAGCAGACCAATTAATCGAAGCTCAATTCCCAGAAGCAGACGTCAATGGTATGAATAATGAACAAATGATGGATTTCATCCATGCTAACCATGTTGCATGTCCAAACTGTGGTAGTGAAAACTTCACAGACATCCGTCAATTTAACATGATGTTCAAAACACACATCGGTGTTACCGAAGATAGCAAAGCTGTTGTCTATTTAAGACCAGAAACCGCTCAAGGTATGTTTGTTAACTTCAAGAACGTCGTTAGAACAACAAGAAGAAAATTACCTTTAGGTATTTGTAATGTTGGTCGTGCATTTAGAAACGAAATTACTCCAGGTCAAATGACCTTCCGTACACGTGAATTCGACCAAATGGAAATGGAATTCTTCTGCAAACCAGGTGAAGACCTCAAATGGTTTGAATATTGGAAGAAACATTGTTTAAACTTTGTCGCTGACTTAGGTATTAAACAAGAAAACTTACGTTACCGTGACCACGAACAAGCTGAATTAGCATTCTATTCCAAAGCCACAACTGATATTGAATACTTATTCCCATTCGGTTGGGGTGAAGTTTGGGGCATCGCTGATAGAACCGACTATGACTTAAAAAGACATATGTCTTATAGCGGCGAATCCTTAGAATACTTAGATCCAGAAACCAATGAAAAGTATGTCCCATACTGCATTGAACCATCAGTCGGTTTAGACCGTTTAGTTTTAATGACATTATGCGATGCATACGACGAAGAAGCTGTTGGCGATAATGATACACGTATCGTTATGCATTTAGCTCCAGCAGTGGCGCCATATAAGGCCGCAGTTTTACCATTAAGTAAAAAGCTCGAAGAAAAGGCTAGAGAAATCCAAAATATTCTCTGCAAATATATGTCAGTCGTTTATGACGACACAGGCAGCATCGGTAAGAGATACCGCAGACAAGATGCTATCGGAACTCCATTCTGTGTAACAGTGGACTTCGATACACTTGAAGATAATGCCGTTACAATCCGTGATCGTGACTCCATGCAACAAGTCAGATTACCAATTAGCGAACTCGGAAAATACTTATCCGTTAAGATTTTCTACTAGTAGTTTGTTAGTATTTTATTAGTAGGTGTATAACAAAGTTATATGATTGATTCAAAGTTAGAAGAATTAACCAGAGATGTGTTAGCCCATTCGGATATGGTTGGGGTTATTTCCTCATACATCCATCTCACCAAGAAAGGTAGAAACTACTGGGCTCCATGTCCATTCCATGATGACTCAAATCCATCCCTTTCAGTGAACCCAGAAAAGAGAATTTGGAAGTGTTGGGTCTGTGGTTTTGGTGGTACCGAAATTAATTTCGTTCAACGTTATGAAAAAATCACTTACTTTGAAGCGCTTAAGAAAGTAGCGGAAATAAATGGTTACACTGATGAAAGACTCGAAGGTTTTGTTAGACAAAAACCAGTCGATGAGAAGAAAGTTCCTCTCTTTAAAGCCTTAAACGATTTAACTATTTATTACCAATACGCACTCAACACAGAGGAAGGCAAAGAAGGTTTAGATTATTTCGAAAGCCGCAACCTCGATGCTGCGTGTAGAACAAAATATAGACTTGGCTATTCATTCAAAGATGGCAAGGCAACATGCGACTTTTTACAAAGTAAAGGTCACTCACTCAAGACCATCGATGATATCGGAATTGCTGTGTTAAATAATGGCAACTATGTCGATAAGAGTGCGGGTAGAGTTATCTTCCCAATCTGCGATGCGGATGGCAACGTTATCGGCTATAGTGCGAGAAGATTAGGTAGTGGTTCAGAAGCCAAATATGTAAATTCTCCTGAAACATACCTCTTCCATAAGTCCAATGTCCTTTATAACTTCCACATCGCAAAGGAAAAAGCAAAGCTTAACGGATTCGTTTATGTCTGTGAAGGCTTCATGGATGTCTTTGCGTTAGGAAAGATTGGTATTGATAACGCAGTCGCATTAATGGGCACTGCCTTAACAAAAGAACACATTGGCATGTTAAGAAGTTTGAATGCTGAAGTAAGACTATGTCTTGATGGCGATTTACCAGGCCAAAAAGCCATGATGGAAGCCGCAAAGGCATTAGCCAAAGCAGGAATCAATGTTCGCATCGTTGATAACCAGAACAGTCCAAAAGACCCTGATGAGATTTTGAATCAAGATGGTCCAGAAGCACTCAAGAAGTATGTGAATAACTTGGTTAACCGTATTGACTTCGCACTCAATTACTTCAAAAACACAAATCCATTAACTACGTTAGATTCTAAGAAAGCTCTTATTAAACAATTCATTCCAATCCTTTTAGATATTAAGAGTCAATTAGAACTAGATTCATATCTTATTAAGTTAGCGGGCGTCACAGGATTTGAAGTCCAAGCCATCCGTGAGTTGCTTAAAAAAGCAAGGCTCGAAGCCAAGCAATCATCTAAGGATCCAAGTGTAGTCATTCGTGACTTCCATCCAGAAAGAAAAGTCCTTAGAAGACTCGAACTTGCGGAACGTGAACTCTTATATCAAATGTTAAATAATCAGGAAGCCATTTACTTCTATGATGAAAATGTGGGT
>JAEESX010000028.1 GCA_016290145.1 Caryophanales bacterium | reverse complement strand
TGTATCGCCAGGGATCATATTTTTATTTGTGGTGACATTAATTAATTCGAGTTTCTTTTGAGCCTCTAAACCATTAATGCCAAATGAGTCTAAAACGTTAAGTAAGAATAAGTGGTTATCTGTATCGCTAACCTTATCACCTAATCTTGCAAATTCATCTCTACAAGCCTTGTTATTTTTGATTAATTGTTTAACGTACGCTTTAAAACTTGGATCTAATGCTTCTCTGAAGCAAACTGCTTTTGCAGCGATGATGTGTAGGAGTGGTCCACCTTGATAATATGGGAAAACCGCACTATTGATACGTTTGATTAATTCTTCGTCGTTTGTGAGGATGAGACCACCACGTGGACCTCTTAATGTTTTGTGTGTTGTGGAGGTAACGATATCGGCGTATGGAACTGGGTTCATGTGCTCGCCCGCAGCGATTAAGCCTGCGATATGCGCCATATCGACCATGAAGTATGCGCCAACTTCTTTAGCAATTTCGCCAATGCGTTTGAAGTCAATCGCATATGGGTATGCACTATAACCCGCGAGGATGACATTTGGTTTTTCTTGCAAAGCAAGTTCACGAATACCTTCGTAATTTAAATGTCCGGATGCATCTAATGGATAGAATACGAAATCGTAGCTATGAGATGAGAATGAAACTGGTGAACCATGTGTTAAGTGACCACCATCATTTAGAACTAGCGAAAGAATCTTTCCGCCTTCTGGTAATAATGCTCTATAAGCTGCAGCATTTGCTTGGGAACCACTATGTGGTTGAACGTTAGCAAACTTACTACCAAATAATTCACATGCTCTAGCAATTGCGAGTTCTTCAATTTGGTCGACATATTCACAACCACCATAATAACGTTTATGTGGATAGCCTTCCGCATATTTATTTGTAAGAATTGTTGAACACATTTTTCTTACTTCTTTACTCGCATAGTTTTCGCTAGCGATGAGTTCAACGCCAATGTTTTGGCGTTTTGTTTCTTTTCTGATTAAACGATTTAATACTTGATCCATAGACCTTCCTCCTAATAATTCTTGTAGACTCTAGTCTCATATGGTTTTAAGACTAGACTATGTTTTGCATAGTTGCTTAATGTAATTTCAAATTTGTCCAATCCCTTAATGTTAGGTAATTTGACTTCTTTCTTTGTGAAATTACTGACGACGATTATTTCTTTGTCGTCTAATTTACGTTTATAAGCAAATATCTTACTATTTGATTTTAATAAATCAATATATTCTCCATCTTTTATTACTTCATTACCTTTTCTAAAGGCGATTAACTTTTGATAGAAGTGATAGATGGAATCTGGATATTCAATACTTTCTTTAGCATTGATACAGCATTTATTTTTATTAATTTTGAGCCATGGTTCAACAGTAGAGAATCCAGCGTATTCACTATTATCCCATTGCATAGGAGTTCTAGCGTTATCTCTACTTACCTGTAACAAGCTCTTATTAATGATTGGCTTTAAGATCTTAACTTTGTTAGCGAGATTATAGATGTTATGTGCTTCAACATCTTTAACATCATTAATGGATTCAAAGTCACCATTAGTCATACCAATTTCTTGGCCTTGATAAATAAATGGTGTTCCTTGTAAGAAGAAATATGTTGCGCCTAACATGCATGCAGATTCAATTCGATACTTTGTATCGTCTGTACCGAATCTACCAACACTTCTTCTTTGGTCATGGTTTTCAATGAATAAGGAATTCCATCCTTTACCAAATAAGCCGTGTTGCCATTTATCTACAACTTTCTTTAATCTCTTAACATTGAACTTTCTTAAGAAATATTTAACACCCATATGATTATCAACATCGGTATGGTCAAAGTTGAATATCATTGAGAGTTCTTGTCTTTCTGGTTCAACAAGTTTTCTTGCGTCATCTAATGTTGATAAGACAGTTTCGCCAACAGTCATACAATCATAGTTTTGATAGACGTCGACATATAGCTCGTGAAGGAACTCATGAAGCCTTGGTCCGTTGACATAATATTTCTTGCCAGCAAGAGCAATTGTTGGACCGACATTTTTGAAACGTTGATCCTTACTGATAAGGGTAATAACATCGCATCTGAAACCATCAACACCCATATCTAACCAGTAGCGGAGAATGTCTTTAACTTCTTCTCTAACTTTTTCATTTTCCCAGTTCAAATCTGGTTGCCCTTTTGCGAACAAATGAAGGTAATAATCTTCACTATCGCCGATACGTTCCCAGGCTTTTTCACCGAAGAAACCAGACCAGTTATTTGGAGGTTTTTTGCCGTTTTTGCGGCCTTTTTTGATGATATAGTAGTCTCTATATGGTGATTTTGGGTCACTAATCGCGGACTTAAACCACTCATGTTCACTAGAGGTGTGGTTGACCACTAAGTCCATAATCAAACGGATGCCGCGCTTATGCATTTCATCAAGCATCTTTTTGAAATCATCTAGTGTTCCGAATGGTTTATAAATGTCACGATAGTTTGAAATATCATATCCGTTATCTTCTTGTGGCGAATCATAAACTGGAGATAACCAAACACAGTTCACACCTAAATCTTTTAAGTAGTCGAGTTTGGAAATAATACCAGGAATATCGCCTAATCCATCGCCATTACCATCGCAAAAAGAGCGAGGGTAGATTTGATAGATGACTGCATCTTTATACCAATTAGTTTGTTTCATCTGCTTTTACCACATATAATCTCGATCCAAAGTCTTCCAAAACCCTAACTCCTTCATTAAGGCCAGAAGAGGACCATTCTGGGTTTAATATAATGCCTTTATTGTTTAGGACTGAACCATAAACAAGATAGTTTTCTTTTTCGTATGGAATGGTCATTTTCTTTGAAAGCATATTCACTACCCATCCATTAGGATTTAAATGAACAGGAGTTAGCATATTGATTAATCCACCGAATTCTTTGATGTTGTGCTCTAAGGCAACAACACCAACAGTGTATTTTTGCTCATCTAAGAGACCATTCGCATTGAGAATAGTTTCTGGTGCATGAGTTAACTGAAGAACGTTGAAATGGCCAATTAGACTAGTTTTCTTATCTTTAGATAACACTTGCCACTTATGGAAGTTATTTGAATAAGCATCTAATTCGTATAAATCACCAAATTGGAAGACTTCACGATTAGCTTTATACACTTCGATAAGTTGTTTGATCTTTTTTCTCTCAAGCTTGTCTGTTTCTTTGAACAAAAGTTCATAACCCAAAACACCAAACATCGCCACATTGAATCTTGTTTCAATTGGAGTGTGTCTTAAAAGTTGGTGTGATGGAGAACAAGATACGTGAGCTGATACTGCACTTTGTGGATATCCGAGGTAGTAACCACTTTGAATTGTGATTCTTTCATGTGCATCAGTATCGTCGCTTGCCCAAATTTGTGGGAAATAAGAAAGAATACCTAAATCGAATCTATTTCCACCACTTGCGCAACCTTCAAAAAGAATGTTAGGGAACATCTTAGTAAGCTCGCCAAGAACACGATATAAACCAAGTATATATCTATGGAAGAATTCACCTGGTTCATAGTCATTAAAGGTGATGTCTGAGATGTTTCTATTCATATCCCATTTGACAAATTCAATCTGGGCGGAATTCAAGATGCCAGAAACAGAATTAATCAAATAGTCCTGAACTTCTTTCTTTGAAAGATCTAGTATGAGTTCGTGTCTGCCAAGTGATGGTTCACGATCCACACACTTCACTGCCCAGTCTGGATGAGCGCGGTAACAATCGGAATCTGGGTTGACTGATTCAGGCTCAAACCAAAGTCCAAATTTCATACCTTTTTTATGTATTTTTTTACTGAGTCCAGCAAGGCCACCAGGTAACTTTTTCTTATTAACGTTATAGTCACCTAAACCTGCATAGTCAGTATTTCTAGCACCGAACCATCCATCGTCTAAAACAAATAATTCAGCACCATATTTCTTTGCATCGTTTGCTAAGGCCAATAACTTTGATTCTGTGAATTTAAAGTATGTGCCTTCCCAGTTATTAATAACCACTGGTCTTATCGTGTTATTCCACTGGGATGGAATGACATGGTTATTCGTAAAATGGTGCATATTGAGGCGTGCACCATTAATTCCTTTATCGGAATATGTTAAAACTGCATAAGGTGTTTCAAATTTGTCACCTTGTTTTAACTTATAGTCAAAACAGAATGGATTAATACCGGCTTCAACACGTACTAAACCATAATGTGATAATTCAATTTCTTCGAGGTGGTTTCCACTATAGATAAGGTTGAATGAATAAACATCACCATGATCTAAGCTTGCAGCTTTCTCTTTTAACATGAAGAATGGGTTAGCTCTACAAGAAGAGTTACCTGTTCTAGATTCAACAGAGTATTTGCCTTCCACTATAAGTGTTTGCTTTTGTTGATTCATTTCACTTGCCCAACCACCAGTTAAAGTTGTGAGTTCAAATTCTCTATTAACCATATCAAGTTGATAGGAAAGTGCTTTTAGAACTGATAATTCAAGTTCGCTCTTGTTAACAATAACGACATTACGACAAATAACATCGCATTCTTCGAACACTAAATAATGGAGTTCTAATTCAACATTGGCTTTTTCATCTTTCAAGATGATAACTAACTCTTCATTTGCGGAATGAGGAGTTGGGAGTCCTTCTAAAGGTTTTGGTTCTCTTTGTTCAAAGCGATCAAATTTGAAGTCAAATACATAACCAAACTTTTCATTTTTTAAGAGGATTGGAGTGCTCTTATAGTCGCCTTTATGTGGGAAGGAAAACTCTAACGGAACCATATCCATAGAAAGTTCTTTGTTCTTGGCTTCATCATAGATGGTTGATGTGCCCTTCTGAACAGATGGCTTTACGGTAAGTGACTTCACATCAAAGTCCACGAGGTCGACTTTTTTCCCGAAATAATCGTGGAACAATAGTCCTGTTTCATCCGCATGAAAAACATAGGACAAAGACTTTGTATTTAGCACAAAGACATTTTCAGTAGTTTTTAGCATATGTAAACCTCGGAATTATTATATAATTATTCTTGGTTAAATACTATGAAACATGCAATAAACTTTGGTTGGCAATTCATGGATGACTATAAGGAAGAGTATTTAAATAAGCTCCCTAATAGTAGCCAAACAATTGATATTCCGCACTGCGCAAAAGAGGTACCTTACAACTACTTTAATGAGCAGGATTATCAGTTTATTTCGACATATCAAAAACTATTCGATATCGAAGAAAATATATCAGACAAAAAGATTATTTTAGTGTTCGATGGATTCATGCTTAAAGCGAGAATATATCTAAACGGAAAAGATCTTGGAGAACACATTTCTGGATGGGTTCAAGTAAAACTTGATGTTACTGATATCGTTAAACAAAAAGGCAATAGATTAGTCGTTGTTCTTGATTCTAGAGAAGACAAATCAATCCCACCATTTGGTTATGCAGTAGATTATTTAACATTCAGTGGAATTTATCGTGAAGTATCTTATGAAGTCCATCCAAAAACATACCTCGAAAATATATTCGTTAAGAGTGATATTTCGGGCAAAGTTAAAGTTGAATATGACAAGATAGGAGACTCTGAAATTAAGGTTTCCCATAAGTTACTTTTAGATAAAGAAATTGCTTGGGAAAGTGAAGTTGACGAATTTAAGGTTGAGAATCCTTCTCTATGGGATTTGGATGAACCTAACTTATATACTTTAATAACAAAAATAGAATCTAAAGATGGCGAAGAAGAATATAGAACTAGATTTGGTTTCCGCCAAGCGGAATTTAGACCAGATGGTTTCTATCTCAACAATAAGAAAGTTAAGCTCGTTGGTTTAAATAGACATCAAGGATATCCATTCGTTGGTTTTGCTATGCCTAAAGCTATGCAAGAAGAGGATGCTGATCTATTAAAATTCAATACAGGAATTAATATTGTCAGAGAATCCCACTATCCACAAAGCGAGCACTTCTTAAATCGTTGTGATGAGATTGGCTTGTTAACAGTAAATGAGGTTCCAGGATGGCAACATATTGGCAAAGAAAAAGAATGGAGAGACAATTTCTTTATTTACCTACAAAAGATGATATTAATTCAAAGAAATCATCCTTCTTTAGTAGCACATGGTGTGCGTATCGATGAATCTCAAGATGACCACGAATTATATGAAAAAGCAAATCAAGTTGCTCATCAATTAGATCCAACAAGACAGACATTAGGTGTCAGAAACTTTGCAAATAGCGAACTTTTAGAAGATATTTACGCATATAATGACTTTTCTTGCGATTCTATGCGCATTGGTCTAATCAACCCAAAGAAAGTAAAAACACAAGGAAAGCCATACTTAGTTACTGAATATATGGGACATATGGACCCTGTTAAACCTACTTCGGATGAAAGAACTAAAGTGGAAGTCGCGCTTAGACACGCGAAAGTTATAGATGATAATTATAAATATGATAATGTGTGCGGTGCTATTGGTTGGTGCGGTTTTGACTACCACACTCATGTTGATTTTGGCTCAGGAGATCATATCTGCCCACATGGCGTTTACGATTTATACCGTAATCCAAAACATAGTGCACGTATCTATGCATCTCAATTAGTTAAAGAACCAATGTTAGAGGTCATTTCTAACATGAAACCAGGGGATTATCCAGAAGCGAGATACTTCGATATCTATGTTGCGACCAATTGTGATTACTTTGACTTGTTCAAGAACGATGAATTTGTAGCCCGTTACTATCCAAAACACGATCAGTTTAAATATTTGCCTCATCCACCAATCTTAGTTGATGATTTAGTGGGCAAAACATTCCAAGAAGGAAGATTTAAGAAAAAGAGTTGGCCAAGAATAGCCAAAATGTTTACTCATGCCGCTACTCAAGGTTTTAATGCCTTAACTTTGAAAGAAAAACTATACCTAGCTTACATGATGAAAAAGTATAAGGTCACTTATGCAGAATTAGTTGACTACTATAATATCCACGTTGGTTCATGGGGTGGTATCGCCAAAACATTTACATTTAAAGGCTATAAAAATGATGAATTAGTTATTGAAAAGAAGGTTGGACCATCTTCTAAATATGATTTGTCAGTTGAAGTATCAAAAACAACACTTAAAAATGATGAAACATATGATGCTGCAAGGGTAGTAATTAAACACGTCGACCAAAACGGATCATTAATGCAATATTCTAATCGAGTCATAAAAATTGAGACTGAAGGCCCAATAAAAGTTCTAGGTGATTCTGCTCAAGCATTACTTGGTGGGCAACTTTCATTGTTTGTATTCTCAAAAAACGAACCAGGGAAATCAAGATTAATGATTTCAATGGACGGAATTGTTAAAGAAATCAAATTTGAAGTAAAATAAAAAGGACCAAAGGTCCTTTTTTAATTTTCTAAAAGTTACTTGCCTTTGACCGCTAATTTAACAGCTTCATATCCACCATTATAGATTCCTTGTTCTTTTAATTTAACAATTTGTCTATTTAAATGGATCAATAAATCCTTATCTTCTATTAAACGATCAAGCATTTCATTCATAGACTTTTTATTTGGGCATTCAAATGTCGAATCACCAATTTCTTGAGCATGGACTGCGCCATAAACTTCGTGTCCACCAATGTGTCTCATCATTACTTTCACTACTGGATAGAAAGCAAGCTCGCTTGGTTTAGTAATTAACACTTCTACATGTCTCATAAGTAGGTTTGTTGAATATACTGCTTCGAAGATATTGTTGTGATAGAAGATATAAGTGCCTTCAATGACCTTTTTATCCATATCATTTACAAACTCATTAAGCTTAGAATACTCATCAAAGAACTTAACGACTTTTGAATCAAATGCATCGATGTGTTTTTTCAAATATTCGAACATGTCTAAGTGGTCTCCAAGATTAAGGAATAAGGCCACTTTCTTTTCTTCCACTAATGGGAGTAAATGTTGAATAATTTGAAGGAAATATTTGGCACCTGCACCAGCACCACCAACAGACATCAAAATACGCACTGGTTCGCCATTTTGCACGCGTTTTACACGGTTTTCGACGTCTTTTTCGATATTCGCGACTAATTCATGATCGACATAATGACCCACTTCATAGAGGTCAGAATCTGGTATTCCTTTTAATGGTTTTTTAGCCATTCCATTAAGCATTTTATAGCCTAAATAAGCAAATGGTGTTTGTACCACATGAATAGCACCTTCTGATAAGTGTAAAGCCATTGGCCAGTTATCAGGAATTGCATTAACAACATGGGTTAGTTCAGCGTGGATTGCGCCTTGACTTGGCCAAACATGTGTAGCAATAAAAGGAATATCTTTTGGGAGATCATGGTATAAAGGGGCTAATAATTCCGCGTTCTTTTGATCCTTTGAGTTATAAGTAATTTGTCTAAAACCTTCTGAGTTAAGTGGTTCCCAGAAGAATTTATTAAATAACTTAGATTTTTGGCTGATTCTAGACGCTTTTGAGTAAAGATCGTTTTGATATCTTATCATCTTACTTCCCGTGGCGTCAAAGCTCGCTAAATCGAACCAATATGGTTCATAGCCTAAAGCCTTAGCACAACTAGCGAGCGCTATAGAAATTCTATAGTGGCCAAAACCCATCCTAATGTTTCCCACGACTAATGCGTTTTTTGGAAACTCCATAGGTTTATCAGAAAGTACTAAATTTTGTGCGTTGATAAAATCAAGTGATGGAATAGGTTCAAAACCTAAGTGATACTCTTTACAAGTATCATCACCGTATTTCTTTATAAATTTATTCTTCGATTTAATTCCTTGTTTGATAGTTTTCTTATCAATAGGATTTCCGAAGATAATTGATGACTTATCTTCCATATATATACCCCTTATTTAGCGAAGAAAGGCCCTTCGATAAGGAAGAGCCTAAATATTTTATATTTATTCTTCTGGTAATTCTTCAACTTTAGCTTCAACTGGTTGTTCAACTTCTTCTGAATTGAATCCAGCAGCAGCGTGGCGTTGTTCGAGTTCCGCGACCATTTGAATATGCTTTTCTTCAGTAACTTTATATCCAAAACGGATTAATAAGAATACTGCGACGAAACACACGACAAGAATTGCGAGGACCCAAATACCAATAATTACTAATGATTCTGGTTTGACACCATTCATTAATTCAGCAATTTTAGTTGTAAATTTAAGTGTTGCTGCCTCTTTTGCAATTTCATCGCTACCAGCTTGAGCCATATCAGCATTGAGCGTGCCTTCTGCGGTAGAGATGCCATTAACGACACCCATAACACCTGCGGTTAAGAAGATTAAATATTGGAAACCACGTAATAACGCGGAACCTAATTTAACATCTAATGGTCTCCAAGCGGAAATAACAGATTCTTTTCTTTCACCGAATTCATATTCATGGTAATCGATGGAGTCTTGGAACATGACTAATAAGACCATGTAAACAAGACCTGCGCCGAAGAAGAAGACAAATGGGAATAAGTAGTTAAAGAACATTAAACCACTGAATGCCCATGGCATACCTTCGGTAATCATGTCTTTTCCGTATGCTGGAGCATCACCGCTTAACATAACAGATAATGATTTATCACCAAATAATGGGAAGCATGTGAAGAAGAATCCAACAGCACCCACTAATGTGATGATTGTGGCGATTAATAATATCTTTTGCTTAGATATCTTCTTAGCGATTACTGGATATAATGCTTGTGAACTGATTTGAGATAAGACATAGAACACAGCGATTAATGTAACAACTAAGCCACCAGAAGCGGAACCATATCCTACGGATAAGTAGTAATAGTTCATACCAATACCACCGGTTAAAACACCACTGGCTAAGTAATATAAGAAGATTGAGATAACAACCCAACGGACTTGTGGGTCTTTAGCAACAATCTTGAATAAGTCGGCTAGACTTGATTTCTCAGAAGCTTCTTCTTGCTTAACGTCTCTAGCCTTTTCTTGGCAGAAGAAGAAGACAGCGGTTTGAGAAGCGAGGAATAATAAGCTAACAACAATAGCCATAATTCCATAAACTGTAGCGGCACCTTTACCACTACTAGCACCAAACATGGTTGGCAATAATGTTGCAGCACCGGTCATTAAGAAACCACCGATAGCGGCACAAATTGTAACACGTGAAGTTAATGTAGCACGTTCTTTTTCATCACTTGAAAGTGATGGTAACATGGCCCAGTAGCCAATATCGTTCATTGTGAAGAATGTATCCCATAAAACATAGAAGGCAATCATCAAGCCAACGAAGACCCAGCTGTTTGCAGGTCTAACTAAGAATAAGAGCATAACGGCAAGTGTGTTACCGATAGCACCAATCAAAATCCATGGTTTGAATTTACCGAGTTTGAAGTGAACCTTCTCAACAATAAATCCCATGATAGGATCGTTGATACCATCCCAAACCAAGGCAACCATCATGGCGATTGTAATAACACCATATTGAGTAGCAAATGTGTCTGCGTTGTTACTCAAAACACCGGATGTAATTGCGTATTGGAGAAGGAATGAACCAACTAATGCATAACATGCATCACGAAAAATACCACTGAATGGATAAAACCATCTAGTGAACTTTGGAACTTTGTTGCCAGTATAAGCTTTGGCAACTCTGCTTTTAGAGC
>JAEESX010000027.1 GCA_016290145.1 Caryophanales bacterium | reverse complement strand
GTCCACCTGCCTTAGCAACAATATCTTCACCAGGTCTAATAGATAAGTGATAAGTGTTAGCTAAAATAACACCCGCACCCATACTCTTAAGTTCTTCTGGAGATAATGATTTAACTGTGGCTAAAGTACCAACAGGCATAAACATAGGAACCTCAACATCACCATGAGGAGTGTGAAGGATGCCGTATCTAGCACCTGTTTGTTTATCAATATGTAGGATTTCTAACCAAAAATTTTTCATAGCCCATATATTTTATGGGGCTTAGATATTATTTTCAATAAAAGAAAATATATTCTAAAAAGGTAAGTAGTGACTTAAAACGACCCAGACCGCTAAAAGGATAAGAATACAACCACCTATAATACCGGCAATTTCATATTTTCCTTTAAGGAGTCTAATAATTCCTTTGCCTAAGAACAATCCAACTAAGGATAAGGCAAATGTAATAGCTAAAATAATAGAAACGTGTAACCAAACAGTTACGGTTGTTGATAAACCAGCATGAAGAGCAACACCTGCCGCTAATGCATCAATCGCTGTTAACACTGAATAGAGAATAATATTTCGATACGAAAATTCTTTTTCTTCTTTCTCTTCAGCAGGTTTTCTAAGTTCGATGATAGATTCGATAAGCATCTTACCACCAACAAACAACAACAAGACGAACGCCAACCACATAACAACTAGTGATGCGATTTCCCCTGCTTTTTCGCCAGCAACGCTACCTGCAATACGTTCAACACCCTCGACAAGCCAGAAGCCGATTAGTGGCATAAAAGCTTGCATAAATCCGAACATACCAGCAATAAAGAATGATCTTCCTTTTGTTATACCTTTCATGGTCAAACCATCAACTAGCGCAACTGAAAAAGCATCCATAGCAAGGCCTAATCCGAGGAACACAATTGCAATAATAATTTCAAACGTCATAATAGTATTAAATCAACCTATAAATATGAATATTTATTCCCTACCACTTGAATTCAAGATTTTGATTAGCTCTGATTGACTCAAAAAACTTCTTTCTATGTTTAATCAGCATAAAGAAAATGTATATCCAAAAATGAGACAGGGTAGGTTACCATTGTCAAAACAACATACAACGCTAAAATCATTGAGTTGGCCAAAATATTTTTGGTTCTTAATCTATACTTCTGTTTTTCGAGTTCCATTTTATCTAATTTCTTCCAAAACCAAAGGAAGAATATCTAATACTTTAACACTAGGATCAAGTTTCTTTTCGATTGTATTGGTGACCACTAAGTCATCAACTTGTGCTTCTCTAATCTTGGCCAAACAACCCTTGGATAAAACGGGGTGTGTTCCAGCAACTAACACGGCTTTTGCGCCTTTTTTGTGCAATAATTGGCTCGCCGAGCTAATAGTTCCGCCTGTATCGATAATGTCATCAATAAGGATACAAACCTTCCCTTTAACTAGTTTGCCATTGATTTCTAAGTGCTCTGCTCTGTTTGGTTGTGGGCGTACTTTATCAAGGATGACTTTTTCCACTCCATCTAAGCTATGAGCAAGCATATCAGCACGTGTATTGCTGCCATGATCTGGAGAGACAATTACTACTTCGCTCTTAGAAATGTTATGTTCTTTAAAATACTCATTATAGTATTCGGCAAATAACTTTGTTGTAGGTTTATTTTTAATAGGATGTTTGAAGAATGTTTCAATGATTGGATGATGCAAATCAAAACATGTTAAATCATCGTAGTTTGCGTTATCAATAATGCGCGCCACCACTTCGCAAGAAACTGGTTCGTTAGTCCAACTTACTCTTTCTTGTCTTGAGTATGCGAAATAAGGCATGAACAATTTAATAGATTTACAACCAGCACGTTTTACAGAATCCAATAATAAAAGCAAACAGAACAATTCTTCGTTAACGTTCTTTGATGTGGATTGGATAATAACAACATCTTTGTCTTTGACATCAGATGAACTCTTCACCATTATTTCGCCATCAGCAAAAGTCTTTTTATAGATCTTGCCTTCTTCGGCGTTTAAAGATTTGGCAACTTCTTTAGCAAGCTTCTTGTTGCCTGTGATTGAGAAAACTATGTAGTTCATAATTACATGTAATATTTTACCGCCATTAGCGCGATTTGTTTATTTATTGCGTATTCGTTACCTATACGCGCATCATCAAATTCGTAGCCCTTGCTTCTAACATAAGCGGCTAATTGTTTTGTTGGGAACCATAAGCGAAGGTCTTTCATATTGAAATCATAGTCAGGTTCAAACTTACCATATTTATATGGTAGGTAATAAAGTTTCTTTCCGTTGAAAATAAAATTTTCAGGATGGAAATCGATTCTGAGTTTTTCTCTTCTCATATACCATTCATCTAAGAATAAGAGTTTGTAAATTTCTTCGTTCTTAATATCTTCTTCAAGAAGAGTTTTGAAAACATTTTCGCCTTCAATGAAGTCCACTACACTGATTAAAAGATTCTTATCAAAGAGATAACACTTTGGAATATCAATAGCGGTAATCTTTAATCTACGGTATTGATCAACAAACGCATTAAAAGAATCTTTGTTATCGTACTTCTTTAAGAAATAAACTTTACCTTTTCTTTCAACTTTAAAAGAATGTTCGCCTAGTTTCTCGAGCACTTCAAATTCTTTTCTTTTAATTTCGATGATTTCTTTCATTGAGATAATTATATGTTATTTCAAAGAAAAGGACATATTTTTCTTAAAAAGAAATATAATATGAGCGTTGAGGTGAAATTATGGCAAAAATAGATAGATTTCTCAAATACGTAAAAATAGATACTCAATCCGATGATAAAACGGGAACAACTCCATCTACTGAAAAGCAGAAGAATTTATCTCGTGTATTAGTAGAAGAATTAAAAGAATTAGGCTTATCTGATGCCCATATGGATGAATATGGTATCGTTTATGCTCACCTTAAAGGTGAAGGCGATAAAATCGGCTTAAACGCACATATAGATACGGCTTTAGAAGTAACCGGTGAAGGTGTTAATCCACAAATCCATAAAAACTATGATGGTGGAGATATTGTTTTAAATGAAAAATACACTTTCTCACCAAAGCAATTCCCAATCCTGAATAGATTCAAAGGATGTGACTTAGTCACCACAGACGGAAATACATTATTAGGCGCAGATGACAAAGCGGGTATCGCGATTATTATGAACGCATTAGAGTACTTCCACGACCATCCAGAAGTTAAACACCATAACATCAGTGTCGCTTTCACTGTCGATGAAGAAATAGGTGAAGGTTCAAAACACTTCTCATTGGAAAAAATGAACGCTGATTATGCGTTTACAGTTGATGGCGCAGACATCGAAAATGTGGACTACGAAAACTTCAATGCTCAAGGTGTGGAAATTGACATCCAAGGTGTCAGTGTGCACCCTGGTGAAGGCAAAGGAAAATTGATTAACGCTATCTTGGTTTTGAATGAATTGATTAATTTAATGCCTAAAAATGATACACCATTTGAAGCTGGTGAAGACGACGGATATTGGCATATGAATGATGTCAATGGATCCTCCGATTTCATTCATTCTGAGCTTATTTTGAGGGATTTTTCACGCGAAAAGCTTGTAAAACGCGGACAAATCATTCTCGACAGCGCTGAAGCACTTATGAAGAAATACCCAGGCATCAGCATCAAAGTAAAGATTAAAGAACAGTACGAAAATATGAAGCCTTATGTCGATAAAAATCCAAAACCAGTTGAATTAGCAAAGGCTGCATTAAGAAAGAATGGCATCGAACCAGTCTCCACCAAAATCAGAGGCGGCACTGATGGCGCAACCTTCTCAAAAATGGGTCTTGTGACACCAAACTTAGGTACTGGATCATATAACCATCACGGACGTTTTGAGTTCTTAGTTATCCAACAATTCGAAAAGATGATAGATGTCGTTATCGATATCTTAAAAATATAAAAATAAAACCGCTGGGACGAACCTAGCGGCTTTATTTTAGTTTAAATGAGAATTATTCAGCTTCTTTTGCTTCTTCTTTTTTGCCTGCGATTGCTTTCCAGAACAATGCTGCTAAAGCAGCACCGATGAATGGAGCAACGACTGCTGGGATAAGCATTAATGCTTTATCGCCAACGTTTTCACCCGCAAACATATTGAAGACAAGTGCGGATAAGCCTCTGGCTGGGTTAACTGATGTTCCTGTTAGAGGAATGCCAACTAAGTGGATACCAAATAAAGCGATACCGATTAATAAACCTGCAAAGCCACCCCATTCTTTCTTGGATGTAACACCAAGGATTAAAAGGATGAAGAGGAATGTTAAAACGATTTCAGCTAAAACGGCTAGACCTAATGCAGCAAATTTTGCAGCATTGTCTTTTAATCCAACACCATCGACAGCATTCAATAATGCTGGTTGAATGGCGTTTGCCCCTGTACTCTTAACTGTTAAGAAGATTAACACTAAGATACCGCTTCCGACTAATGCGCCAAGAACTTGTGCTAATGCGTATAAAGCGAATTCTTTCCATGTGATGTCACCACGGATAGCCATTGCTAATGAGACGGCTGGGTTTGCATGACCACCAGAGACTTGGCCAACTGTATAGGCTAAGACGATGATGGAAACACCAAATGCAGCAGCTGTAGCAACGATACCGCCTGTATCACCACATCCAACACCAATTGCGACACCACAACCGATAAGGACGAGGATCATTGTCGCACAAAATTCAGCAGCTAGTTTTTTCAACATAGTAAATTCTCCTTTCCCCAAAATTATATCATCCGAAAACATTGATGATTCATATTTAAGTTTCGTTGTTACTAAATTACATTTATGTAATTAGTCGACCTTTACAAACATGTCTTTGCCAACGCCACAAACTGGACAAACAAAATCGTCTGGTAATTCGTCTTCTTCTGTTTCATAGACATAACCACAGACTGTGCATTGAAAATGATGAAGTTTCTTTTCTTCCATGATGCATTCCTCCTATATTTGATTGTCGTAATATATTTTAAAATAAATGCTTTGATAATTGGAGAGTGTTATAACGTGACCACTAGGATCTGTTTCGGTAGGAGTATCTTGATATGAGACAGTTCCTTTAGATTGACTAAATAGTTTTAAGTACCAGTCATTAACCTTATCGCCTAAATCAGAGAGGAACATCTTTCCATTCCAGTGGTTATAAATATATTTATAGTTTGTTTTAATCTTATCAGAAATCATCGCAGATACTTCTGAATAGTCGTCTTTGTTATCAGTGAAAAGAGTAATCGAAATTAATCTATTAATTGTGTTGTAATAAGAAGAATATCTTAATAAAGGATCATCACTTGTGGATAAAAGATAGAAAGATAATAATTGCGCATCGTTTTCTCTCATAACACCAATTGAATGACATAGTTCATGGGCGATATAGAATGGCATTTCAGCGTTTGTGCTATAAGTGCTGTAATTTACTTCGCCTAATACGCCAAAGTAATTTCCCACTATTCCAACTGTATTAAATAAACCAGATGTTCCGAGTGGTTTTGGATGGGCTAATGTATCACTAAAATAGTCATCATGGAGTTTGTTAAACTCAAGTCTAACTTTTGCAATCATATCTTCTTGTGAATAAGGCATGATTATTTCGCCTTTTTCGTCGATTCCAAGCTCGTTTGCGCATTCGTTATAATCTTGCACAAAGTATTCCGCAATGGCTCTAAAATCCTCTTTTTTGATTTCGCCTTTATAGCCTTCAATTGGCATTGCTGCACGAGTATACGCAAAACCAACGCTCGCATTATACATAACTGCGATACCAGTGCCAATTAAAGCAACCATCAATGCTCTATGTAAAAATGGCCAAACTTTCTTATTACCTAAGAATGAGAAACCCCATCCTAAGAAAAAGACACAAGATAGTAGAACGATAAAGAAACTTACTTCTGTAACACTAAAAAGGAAGTTCCTATTAAAGTAAGACATTGCTTTTGTATATTGCCTTCCAAATCCTCTAGTCCATGCTTCTGCTATTTGAGTGTTCTTTTGTAACACTGACATAACAATTAAAAAGATAATCATTAATAGCAAGATAAAAGACATTATTAAGAATGGGATGTGATTCTTTATGAATTTTTTCATAAATTTAGTGTAATTCAAATTATTTAATAATTGAATAGTTATATTGAAAATACTAATCTAAAAATAGTTAGGACACACACGAAATGAAAAGAAATATTGTATTAGACTGCGATCCTGGTCACGATGATGCAGTGGCCATTTTGTTAGCGGGTAAAAATCCAAACATCAACTTATTAGGCATCAGTGTTGTAGCGGGTAATCAAACAATTGAGAAAACCGCAAGAAACGCTTTGAATGTTGCTACCTATTTAGGTATTAATGTTCCAATTTGTATTGGATGCGAATTTCCAATGGTTAGAGAAAGAGTCATCTGCGCTGCTATCCATGGCGAAAGTGGATTAGATGGTTTTGACTTCCCAAATTATGGGGACAAATTTGACAAAAGACACGGTGTTCAATTAATAATTGATTCCGTGATGAATAATGAAAAAGTCACTATTGTTGCTACTGGTCCATTAACCAATGTTGCCATGGCAATTAAAATGGAACCAAGAATCTTGAAAAGATTAGATGAAATAGTTATCATGGGCGGTTCCGTTGATAATGGTAATACTAGCCCAGCCGCAGAATTCAATATTATGTGTGACCCTGAAGCCGCTCACGTAGTGTTCTCCAGTGGAGCAACCGTTAGAATGGTTGGATTAAACGTAACAAGAAAAGTAATTGTCACCGATGAAGAGGTTAATAGAATGGAAAAGATTAATAACAAAGCAAGCGATATGTTTGTGAAGTTAATGAAAGTCTTTAATGAAAACCAAAGAAAAACATTTGGTGTGGCTGCTGGACCACTACACGATCCTGCCACTATCGCATCTATCATTGATGAGAAACTTATCAAATGGCAAAAAATGAATGTTGTTATCGATATCTCACATGGTCCAAGTTATGGTAGAACCAATTGTGATGTTTTCGATTATTTGCAAGCCCCACAAAATGCTTATGTCGCTATGGATATTGATGTAAATAAGTACTGGGATATTATCGAAGAAGGAATCAGGGCTTACTAATGAAAAAGGTATTAGTCATCGGTAGCATTTCTATTGATAATGTTACATACACTTCTGTTCTTCCTGGTCCTGGAACCACTGTTTTTGGAGAGGCATTTTTGTCTAACATCGGTGGTAAGGGCGCCAATCAAGCATGCGCCATTCACTTCCTCGGTGGAGACGTCGAATTTTATGGTGCGGTAGGCAAAGATGACAATGGTGAAAGAGTCAAAAACTTCCTAAAAAGCGTAGATTTGCGCGCAAATTTGAAGATTTCTGATAAAAGTACAGGTGTTGCCTGCATTACAATAGATACCCGCTCCGCAGAGAATAGAATCGTCATTGTTCCTGGTGCTAACATGGATATTACTAGGAAAGATATTGATAAAATCGACTTCTCAAAATATGATTTCTTATTAATTCAATTAGAAAACCCAGTTGATACAGTTTGCTATGCGATGAAGAAGGCAAAAAAACAAGGCTTAACTGTGGTCTTGAACCCTGCTCCATACCATGAAGTGCCTAGATCGGCATTCGAATATATCGACTTCTTTATTCCTAACGAACATGAGTTAGAATCATTCACTCCAGATGTTAATGGAAACTTTAAAGAACGCGCTGAATCACTCATTAAACAAGGCATCAAAAAAGTCATTGTTACTTTAGGTGAAAAAGGCAGTCTATATGTTGATCAAAATGAATCATTTATTGTTGTACCACATAAGGTTGATGCGATTGATACAACAGGCGCAGGCGATAGCTATTGCGGAGCATTCCTAACCGCCTTAGCAGAAGGTAAAGATATTAAGTCTTCAATGGAATTTGCAAGCAAGGCATCTTCTATCACAGTCACAAGAAAAGGAGCGATTGCTTCGCTCCCTCATCTTTCAGATATTAAGTAATATATTACTTATTTTCTGGATTCTCTTTGTTATAAGTAATTAAACCAAAGATTGCACCAATAATTGCTGGTGGGCAATCACAAATAGCATTTAAAACGATTACAGTGATATAGTCACCTTTCTTTGCATTGTCTCTAGCGGCAAATGATTTTCTTGATGCAATAATAGCTAAGACACCTAAGCCAGCGCACAACAATCCTGCAAAAGCATAAACGATACCACAAATAGTCATTGCCATAGCAGCACCTTCTTCAGCACTATCGACTTCTGGATAATAGGTGTAGAAAATACTTACACCTCCACCTGTAGAAAAGAATACAATAGCAGCGATAAGAACATAGAAAGCGGAAATGAATAAAGTAATTCCGCAAACCATATCAATAACTCCACCAACGGTAAGTAAGATTCTTGATGCTTTTTTCATAAAACAATCCTTCTTTCTTGCACCCCGGTTAAGTATTGTATAACAAAAATATCCCGACTGGCAGGATATTTTATTGTATTTTTAGGAATATATTACTAAAACCTATGAACAACGATGATTATTGTGTCTGGTTTTATAACAAGTTTTTCTTTCTTTCTAATATGGCTATTAAATAACACAATATTGGAGAAGTCATATTCAGCTTCTTCAGGTGTATCACTTAGTGTGAGCGCATTACCTATACTAGATACCATCTTAGTAGCGAGATTAACTGCACCACCAACTGCGCCGGTAACAATACCAGTAACTGAATCAACGATATTCTTTTGTTCTTTTTCACCAATTAAACCTATTGGTAAATATTCATGATTGCTAGCTTCATATAATGCATTTGCAAATTCCGCTCTTGAAGTAAATTCAACAGGTTCTTTTTCGTTTAATAATTCTTTAGCTTGTCTAATTTCAAATGCTGCACTAGATGTTTCATTTGGTAAAACCAAATCTTCATAGAAGTTATGAGATTCTGGATGGCATAAGAGTTGTGTTAAATAGATGGCCACCATTTGGTTGGCAATAATAACACCAGTAATATTCAAACTCTCTAAAGAGAACTTGTTAGATGGATCAAAGATTTCGGCGAAGACTTCAATGCCTTTGCATAGTTCTTTATTCGCTTTGATTTTGATAAGCGTTAAGAAGACATTGCTATCCATGTTTTCTTCAGTGGCATTATTGTCACTGAGAATAAGGATTTTCTTTTGTCCCTTTTCACTTTGAAGTTTGGTAAGTGTTTCTTCGACATTAACATCATATGAAAGATTTAAAAGATTAATCTTTCCTTCATTCAATTCATTATGTCTTTCCACCGCTTCCCTAATAGCGTTACTTCTTTCGTTTTGTCCAATTACGCATAATGTAAATGAATTCTTGATAAGGTTTTTCTTATAAGAAACTGTTTTTGTGTATTTTTTGCGTAAAAGCGCGCGTCTAATAGATGATTCGTTTTTTCCTGAGAGATAAAGCAACTCTTTATCGTTCGTGTCAGAAACGGGATATCTGAATGCTGGCATACAGCTAGCATATCTTTCTAATGCTTCGCTCACTGAATATGGTTTATCAATCGCATAGAAGGAACCATTTTTAAATGATAAGAGTGAGTAATATAAACTTGAGTAGTTAACATTAACTGCGGTCTTTGCTAAAACATGACCAACAACTATATTTCTGGAGAAGATAGAAATATGTGCTTGTCCTAAGTCTGTAGAAGCAAGCATAAGGTCATGAATATTCTTTGTGACTTCTGGATCATCAGTTTCGATAACTATGTTACTTGTTTTGGTGATAGATAAAACTGTCATCAAAATTTTGAATGAGGCAGAGTCATTTTGTTTTGATTCATTTAACCAAGAAGATGCGCCTAAGATAGCAATAGATTCTGCCTTATCAATATTGATTTCTTTTAAGGCTTTTCTACTTGCAGCATCACCTTGTTTAACAAATAGTTTTAAGTGTTTTTTGGAAGTGCCTGTTTCGAGAAACAGATTGTCGATTTCTTCTTGAATCTCATCACGGTTTTTATTGGATAAGATAACAATAGTTTTATTGCCATGCATGAATGATAATTCCCTTACGAGATTAGCACCCACCGCGGACCATTCAAGAATGACATAGTGGTGTTTGATTTTGATTTTTCCAATATTGTGGATTCTTTTATCAAACATGCTTTGGAGAATAGAAGTTGCTAAACCGATTAAGGCTCCTGTGAATGTAATCATTTGAACAACAGATAGCACTACTTTCATAACAATTACGCCAGTAGGTGCGGAATCATAAATACCTCCGGTGTTCATTGTGAAGACAACACAGTACTCTAAATTCTTTAAGTATGATGGCCAATCAAGACCCATTGTAACATCGCCTGAAGAAACACCCTTCATAAGGTATGTCATTATCAGAGCGGCAATTGCAATAAGTATTACGTTATAGATAATCAGTAGATTAAATATGACGAAATATGGATGTGAATAATAGAAAAGTTTTAATCGATTTGGTTGTTTTCTTCTTAACATAACCAAAGCCCTCCCCTAGATCTTTTCAATTAGTTTCCATTTACTAACAATTTCTTTAACTTCTGCCTTTGCGGCTTTCTCATCAATCTTATTTGATAAGAATTCATGGATTAATCTAGCGATATGCATAGCATCTTGTTCAGTACAACCACGTGTGGTGACTGCGGCAAAACCAATACGTAAACCAGATGTTTTATTTGGTTTTAATGTATCGCCAGGGATCATATTTTTATTTGTGGTGACATTAATTAATTCGAGTTTCTTTTGAGCCTCTAAACCATTAATGCCAAATGAGTCTAAAACGTTAAGTAAGAATAAGTGGTTATCTGTATCG
>JAEESX010000026.1 GCA_016290145.1 Caryophanales bacterium | reverse complement strand
CTTCAGGTATTTCAAATTTGCTCATTAAGCCATACATATTCTTTTTGATGACGCTTTCTTTTTCAAAACCTAATACACCATCAGTGAATCCGGTCATACCAACATCAGATATATATGCGGTACCTTTTTCTAAAATCTTAGCGTCATTTGTTTGCACATGTGTATGTGTTCCAAGTACGGCGGTGACTTTTCCATCAAACACGTACGCGTAAGACTGCTTTTCACCCGTTGCTTCGCCATGAAAGTCGATAATATGGATAGTTGAAGGTTCCATAGTCTCTAATAGCTCTAGCGTGGCTAAATAAGGGGAATTGACCTCTTCGTTAATGAATGCACTACCTAAGATATTAGTTACACGAATGGAAACACCATCTAAATCGAATAAAGCGGTTCCTTCTCCTGGGAATTCATTCTTTAAGTTAAGAGGTCTCACTAATCTATCAACGCGATCAGCGTACTTTGTGATTTCACTTTTGGAGTTATAGTGATTACCTAATGTAATGACATCAATACCAGCATCAATTAATTCATCATAATGATGTTTGATTAATCCTTTACCATGTGTAGCGTTTTCACCATTAGCAATAACGAAATCAATCCCATACTTTTCAACAAGTCCAGGGACTTTTTCTTTAATCATTCTTCGACCAATGCGGCCGACGATATCTCCAATAAATAAAATCTTCAAAATATTTTCTTTCTATGAAATAGATAACTATTTCGCTGTTTCCACTGCGCGGTATTCGCGGATAACGGAAACTTTAATTTGACCTGGATAGGTCATTTCGTTTTCAATTCTTTCTTTGATTTCACGGGCTAATCTAAAGGCACCGATATCATCGATTTTATCTGGGACGACCATAACACGTAATTCACGTCCAGATTGCAAGGCATAGGATTGATACACGCCATCATAGGATTTACAAATCTCTTCAAGTTGTTCAATACGTTTGATGTAGTTTTCGAGCATTTCACTTCTTGCGCCAGGTCTAGCAGCAGATAATGTGTCAGCGGCTTGAACTAAGTTAGCAATAATGGATTTTGCTGGAACATCACCGTGGTGAGATTCGATAGAGTTAATAACAACTTCTGGTTCGCCATATTTCTTGGCTAAACGAGAACCGAGTTCAACGTGGCTACCTTCGACTTCGAAGTCAACGGCTTTACCAATATCGTGTAATAAACCAGCACGTTTGGCTAAGTTTTGATCTAAACCGAGTTCCGCAGCCATCATACCTGTAAGGTATGCGACTTCCACAGAATGCTCTAAAGCGTTTTGACCATAAGAGGTACGGTATTTTAAACGACCAACATAATCTAATAATTCTTTATTAATTTTTGGTAAACCGAGTTTGAAGGCAATTTCTTGTCCAGTCTTATGAATACTTTCTTCGACTTCTCTTTTACTCTTCTCAACGATTTCTTCAATACGTCCTGGTTGGATACGGCCATCTTTAATTAAGGCTTCTAAGGACATTCTTGCCACTTCTCTTCTAATTGGGTTGAAGCAGCTAACGGTAATAACTTCTGGTGTGTCATCAATAATTAAATCAACACCACATAATTGTTCAATGGTACGAATGTTACGACCTTCACGACCGATAATTCTACCTTTCATTTCATCACTTGGTAAGGCAACGACAGAAACTGTCTTGTCCATGGTGACTTCTTGAGCAAATTTTGCACAAGCCATGCCGAGTAATTCTTTAGCTTTTTCATCAGCGGTTTCTTTTGCTTCATCTTCTTTGTTTTTGATGTAAGCAGCGATTTCTTGGCTGATTTTGCTTTCCACACGATCCATTAATTCATCTTTAGCTTCTTGTGTGGACATTTGAGCGACCTTTTCAAGTTCAACGATAATGCTATCAATTTTTTCTTGTAAGTCGGCTTCTTT
The DNA here is from genome assembly GCA_016290145.1 of Caryophanales bacterium. Classification (GTDB taxonomy): domain Bacteria; phylum Bacillota_I; class Bacilli_A; order RFN20; family CAG-826; genus RUG13091. The sequence continues at coordinate 8,948 of JAEESX010000026.1, read as the reverse complement.
CTTATCGACATCTTTAAGACGTCTAGTTAAGGTTTCGTTCTTTTGTTCAAGAGCGGTTTCCTTTTGTAACAAAGCGGCATCACGTCTATCAATGTTTTGTTCTCTTTGTGAGAGTTTATTTTCTTGATTAACAACTTCTTGTTTTCTTTCGTGAATTTCTTTGTTGGCTTCTTGTTTCATTTCGTACACAGCTTGTTTGCCATCTAGCTGTGCGTTCTTTGTAATGTGTTCAGCTTTAATTTCAGCATCGCGAATAATCTTTTGTGCGGTCTTGTTAGATCTTGCTTTCTTAAAAGCAGGAATAAATAGGACAATGGCTGCACCAACGAGTAATCCAGCGACACCACAAAGGATAGGTAAAACCACCTGCATCGCTTCTACTAATACTATCATATAGTATTTCCTTTCTGAGTCTTTTAGACTAAAAGTAATTACTTTTAAAATGTAATTACATTACCTAAAAATCCCTAGTATTCCCATAGGGGCAAGGATTCAGATTATATATTTACAGGACAAACCTGATAATAAAGTTCTCAAGAGAGAATATATAGGTAAGTACCTTCCGAGGGTACGCATTTATTATACCTATGCGCGAACTATATAACAAATTAAAAATAAAAAAGGGAACGCGAGGTTCCCAATTTATTTAATTAAGCACGTTGATTTAGTGGATCACCAGCGTGTGCTGCTATGTATTCCGCTAAGGTTTGACTACCATGCATTAAAGTCTTTCCTTCAGCGGATGTGCTTGTATCATCTTGGAAGTAAAGCTTTGCGTGAACAGTCATATCAATACCTGCATGTAATGACATATCAGCGTCTAAGCCCGCTAAGGTTTCACCTAAGGCATAGGCCACTACTGTTAATGTCTTTAATGACTCGGATTGTGCTAATTCGCCAATGTTAATTGCAAATTCGTATCTATTAACTTCAGTTGCAACATTATTCTTGTAGTAACTATTCTTTAAGCTAAAGCTTTCATCATATACATAGTTTTGAATAATGTTTTCATATTCAATTTGGCCACCGGTGGATTCAACGTTTGAAACGCTATTCATAATAGAACTACCTAAGCCTAAGATGTCACTCATGAAAATAACCATAAGGTTACTCTTGAAGCCTTCTAAATCATATTTTGCGTATACATCTGCAGTACCTGCGCCTAAGCCCCATAAGCCATTCCATGAGTCATGACGATGGACATAGAACAAGGAATCTGCATCACTACCTTTGATGTTGTCATACATTAAGTATGCTTCTCTAGACATGCTTGTATGATACCCATCAGAAACACCAATGATGGTTGGGATTTCAGTTAAGTGCATAACTAATGAGAAACGTGTTTTGGTGTTAATCATTTGGATATCTGCAGTCATTGTCTTGTTAACGAATAATTCTGCAAGAGCGTTAAGAACGCCACTATCGAAATCAAGTCCAATGGTTCCTCTAATATGGAAATAGTTATATTCAACTGTATTAATTGTTTGTTCAGCAAATTGTGAGATTGTAGAGATATCAATGTAAGAACTATCTTCCACTAAATGGTGAGCTTCATAGACTTCTTGATCAAATTCTAATAATTCACCAGAGAAGTTAATTGTCTTACCACCGAATTCTAATCCGATGATATCTAAACCTTTAATGGTTTCACCATCATATCTAATTCTGACGTTTAAGTCATTTGTGCCGAATCCTAAGAATTCACCACTGATAGAAACTTCAACAACGCTTTCAGTGATATTAAGGTGTGTAATGATATCGTGGTCTAATAATGCTAAGTAATCGGATGTTTCGGTTGCAGATAAGATTTGGCTGATTGGGCTTGCTTCCGCACTGCTCATTAATGAACCAATTAATTCAGAAATGTTGGTATCACTGTTTTCAGTTAATGCCTTAATCTTTCCAAATAATTCATTGAATGTATTGTAGTCAATTCTAGCGTTAGTTCTATTGCCAGATGTTCCACCATAAGAAAGTAATACTTTACCGGTCTTATTTGCGGTTGGTTGAGCATCCATAATAATGTGGTGTGGATAGTTATCACCATCATAGATGGTTAATTCACCAGAGCCGTAATTAAATGTACGTGTTGTTGGTAAGATATGAGCGTCGCTTTCAATCTTATCTCTAATAGTGAAATGCATTAAACCGTTAGCGCGTAAATCTGTTGTTTCTGGATCGCCATCATTTGTAGTTAATGAGAAGGAAACGCCATAGGTATCTTGGTTGATTAATTTCTCAACAGAAGAGACTAATGAAATCGCTGGATCTAATGCGACATATTCACTTGGAACGATAACCACTGGAATATAAGTGTTAACACCTAATGTGACATTGATTTCATATCCACCATAGGATAAGCCAGTAACAGATAATGATTTAAGTGATTCATCATCCCATGTAATTGCGATATCAAAATCACTAACTGGTAATTTGAAATATGAAGCTCCAAATGTAAATGATAATGAGTTACTTGTTAATTTGAAGTTTTGAATGAATTCTGGGATATCGTTAACATAAGTTAAAATGGTATCTAAATCGATATCAATTTCACTAGAAACATCACCCAAGTTATCTAACACATCAGTGATTTCTGGTTTATTGAGTTTTTCAGTAATGAAGTCCACTAATGTGAGAACTGATTGATTTGTAATAGAAACCTTTAAGTTTTTGTATGCTGCAAAGATAGTTTCATCTTGGTAACCTGCGGATAATCTATATTCTTTATTCGCATAGGTAACACCTAAATCAGCGAGAACTTTTAATTCATTGATATCAAAATTGATATCGCCTTCTAAGTCGATGAAGTCTTCGAGTTCAGTGTTATTTTCATCGCCACCGATTTTATCGACATCAACATCTAACGTGACATTTGCTTGTTTGGAATTAACTAAATCCATAACTCTATTGATTAAAGCAAATGAATGTTTGAAATCTGTGTATTCAGGAGCGTTTTCCTTTAAAGAAGGATTGATTAAATCTTCAATATCTTCAGTTAATGAATGGAGCGTACTTGTTGCAGAAACGGTTAAACCTTTAATGCTGCATTTTGGAAGCTCAACACCAATCATATGATATTCATCATCACTCAATAATTTGATGGCAATGTTTTCATCAAAGTTGAATAAGAAGTAATGTTCTCCTTCTCCGATGAATTCTTGCATTGTCGCTAAGGATGAAGTTAAGCCATCAATGTCTAAACTATCTAATAAGGAACCACTAGATGTACCGAGGTCCACACCGAAAGTTGGAAGCATATCCATAAAGTCAGTAATGTCATCGGTTTTTAATTTGAAATGCGTATCAGCGTAATCTAAATAGATTGTGCTATCAAAATATCCTAATGTAGCTTCAATATTGAGATTGCTCATTTGAACATTTAAATCAGCGGATAATTTGATGTTTTCTAAATCCGCGATAGAGAGTTGGATATTTTTAATATCTAACTTAATATCAAAGTTTAAATCTTCAATGCCACGTCTAATTGGTACTGGTTGATCTTCGATAGGAGTATCTTCACTATTACCTTTGGTAGAAATGGTTAAGTTGATATCACCTGCTAATGCTTTTGTAGCAACGAGGTTATTTAAGTATTTATCAGTAGGAGTTTCTTCTCTTGGTGTTGGATCAACTTCTAAAGCGTCATTTTTAATGGTTGGCTGTTTCTCTTCTGCTTTATGATAGCAAGATAAAAAGCCAGTCCCGGCGCCTAAAGCGAACACTGCGGTAAATATTCCTGCTTCTAATAATATCTTTTTCCAAATTTTCATCCCTTCAACCTCCTAATAAACATAGTCAGTTTCCAAATCTGGAATTGTTTCTGTACTGTTGTGATAAAAATCTATAACGTTTGTGGCATCTGATTCGTTCTTGCCAACAACATAAACTGTATATTTTTCATGAATCTTCACTTGTTCAAGATTGAAATTTTGATCAATTTTGAATGTTAAGTGGAGCAATTGGAAAGATGGTGGCTGTTCCAAATTAGACATAGAGATCATTTGACGGGCATATCTTTCATTAGCCTTATTTGGATTGAGTTCAAGTTCCACTATCCATTTGTTATCAACTGTTTCAATAGATTCGCTAATAACTGTCTTGTCGGAAATGATGTAAATGACTGGACGATCGAGAGTCTTGCCCCAGGCTTCTTCAAACTCCGCTTTTGTATAACCATATTCGGTATCTTTACTCCAAGTGGCTGTGCAATCAGCGGTTGGATTACTAGCGGTGTATCTGAAGACATTATTGTCGTCTTGATAGAAACGGAAACCACCTTTTTTGATAGATGAATAGAAAACGGATTCGCTATACCAACGATCACCATCACGAACATCATGGCTACAAACTTTTTGCTTAACGATTGCAGCAGAGACAGTACAGTGAGCAACGGTATGAGTGTGGGTTTCTTCAGCGAATCTTAGCCAAGAGATATTGGCAATCTCACTAGGTTTGAAATTAGCAGCGTTTGGTTCGGCATTGTACCTTTCCATAAGCGCGGAAAAATCGGTTTCTAAACCTGTATCGATTGGTGCATCAAAAGTATATGCCTTGGTGGATAGCATTTTGCCGAGAATGATCCCAGCGGCTAAACCACCGGCAATACCGGAAGTAACTACTATTCCGGTAATTACTGTGTTTTTAATGATGACGCCCTTAGGCAATTTTTCGCAATTCTTTTTCATCGCGGACAAGTATATACGCATGCAAGAAAAATAGGCGCTACTTCTTTAAATTTATTTAAGAGATATTTTTCTCTAACTCTCTTATTTGGAGAATTTTAGTGAAAATATAGGGTTTTTAGAGTATTATAGGGCCATGGAAGAATTAAAAACCATTGTTGGTAAAAACCTCAACGCATTAAGAAAAAAAGCAAAACTTACACAAATTGAGCTTGCTGAAAAGTTCAATTGTACAGATAAAGCAGTCTCAAAATGGGAGCAAGGAGCAACCCTTCCTGACCTCGAAACTTTGAAACAACTTGCCTCTTTTTATGGTGTCTCAATTGATTATTTAACAGAGGAAAAGAATATCAAAAATCCTCAATATAATCCAAAGAATGACCGCATTGTTTTTATTAATCGTGTGACAATCACATGCTTACTTTCTTCTATCATTTGGATGATTGCCACAATCATCTTTATTTACCCGCTTTTATTTATGAACAAGACCAACGCTTATTGGCCAATTTTCATTTGGGCGGTGCCTGCAAACGCGCTACTTCTTGTCATACTAAATAGATTCTTTTTTAAGAAGTCAAAAACAATAGCTTTGGCTAGTTGGACAGTGTTTTTATGGGTATTATTAACTGCATTCTATATGCACTTCTCGTTCTTTACGAATCTCGGCTATAACTTATGGATGATATTTATAATTGGAATACCAGCACAAGCAGTTATTGTTCTCTGGTACATCTTAAAGAAAAACAAGGCCTAATGACCTTGTCTTTTTTTATTCTTCGTCTTGTTTAGCGGCGGCTTTAATTGCTTTGAGCAATTCTTCCACTACTTCAGGATTGCTCTTTAAGTAATCTTTAGCAGCTTCTCTACCTTGTGCAATCTTGTTGCCTTGGTATTCGAACCAAGCACCACTCTTCTTAACCATGCCTAATTCAACAGCGCGGTCTAAGATTTCTGCTTCTTTGGAAATGCCTTGTCCGTAGATGATATCAATTTCACATTGTTTGAATGGAGGAGAAACCTTATTCTTCACAATCTTAACTCTACAAGAGTTTCCATAGATATCAGAACCAGTTTTTAAGGCTTCATTTCTTCTAATATCAATTCTAATAGAAGCATAGAACTTTAAGGCTCTACCACCTGAAGTGGTTTCTGGGTTTCCGTATAGGACACCGACTTTTTCTCTTAATTGGTTAATGAAGATAACAGCACATTCTTTCTTATTAAGAATAGCGGCAATCTTTCTCATGGCCTTAGACATAAGTCTAGCTTGCATACCAACTGAGCTATCACCCATTTCACCATCGAGTTCGGCTTGTGGGACCAATGCTGCGACTGAGTCAACAACGATTAAACTGATTGCACCACTGTTAGCGAGCATTTCAGTAATTTCTAATGCTTGTTCACCACTATCAGGTTGGGAAAGGATTAATTCATCAATGTTAACACCTAAGTTCTTAGCATAGATTGGATCAATTGCGTGTTCAGCATCAATAAATGCAGCGCGTCCACCTTGCTTTTGACATTCAGCGATTGCATGTAATGCTAAAGTGGTTTTACCACTTGATTCAGGACCGTAGATTTCAATAATACGTCCTTTTGGATAGCCACCGACACCGAGGGCTTCATCCAATAATAGAGAACCACTAGGAATAACATCAACATCAACTGGTTGTCTGTCACCGAGTTTCATGACGCTTCCTTTACCAAACATTTTTTGAATCTGTTTGAGCGTTTCCTCTAATGTGATTTCATTTTCATTTTCTTTTGCCATAATTTGTACCTCTATTAAAGTAATAGTGTCTATCTAGAAATATTTTTGCGTTTTATTTTACATTTTTAATAATTTCTCAAGTGCGAACTCCACTGCTTGTTCTTGGATTTCATTTCTATTTCCTTTTAGTAATAAGGAATATACTTGAGCAGATTCTTTAGTGGCGATGCCAATATGAACTTCACCAACTGGTTTTCCTTCCATTGCGTCAGGACCAGCGTTTCCGGTAAAGGATACGCAGACATCAACTTTTAAAAGTTGCCTTGCATTATTTGCCATATGGTAAGCAATCTCTTTACTGACCACTCCGTATTTATTAACTTCACTTTGTGGGATTAAAAGGAGATTAACTTTCTCCTCTGTTGCGTATGTGATGTATCCACCTTTATAGAATTTAGATGCACCACTTACGGATGTGATTTGTTGAGCAAAAAGTCCACCAGTAAAAGATTCGACAGAGCCGAGTGTTAATCCTCTTTCACGGAGGTAACTATTTACTTCCTTCACTTTCATTCTTTTTACCTAGTAATACGTGTCCGTATTTAACCATATAGATAGCACCTGAAACGACAGATGCGATTGTGCATAAATAAACAAAGATTTGAGCAATCTTTAAGCTGTTTGGCCAAGAAGCATCAAAGTATGAGAATGGCCAACTATTTAATAAGACTAAAGAGACCGCAATCATTTCTAATACAGTCTTGGCTTTGCCAAAGATGTTTGCAGCGATAACAACACCTTTTTGTGCTGCAATGAATCTTAATGCGTCCACAATGATGTCTCTAGCAACTAAAAGAATGGCACACCAAATGGACCAACTCATTTGTCCTGGAGCATAACTTGCTGGGACGATTAAAAAGATAACCATTGAGTTCACTAATAACTTATCAGCGACAGGGTCAAGGAATTTACCTAAGTCTGTGACTTGGTGGTTCTTACGGGCTAAATAACCATCTAAGAAATCGGTGAAACTTGCTAATACAAAGAAGATAAATAAGCCAAAGTATAACCAGTTAATCTTAGTTCCTGGAATACATTCGATAACGAATCCCTCTTTGAAAACACCGATAAAATAGAAAACCACTAAAGTGATAATCATAATCACAATAGCGATGATTCTAGAAAATGTAATCTTTGTAGGTGTATTCATATTTCTCCTAAGTGAGTATTCGATCCTATAAGCCATGTTTTGTCTAGGACAATTATTTATCTAAGCAATGCTTACCAATCTAAGTTCAGTTCCCTTGATTGATCTCCCCTACCAAATTTGGGTTTCTCGCTTGTGGGGTTTACCGCGTTCCACCTTTATGTTTCCATAAAGCTTCGTCACTGTGGCACTTTCAGGAGCTCCACCATAGTTTCCCTTAGGTCTTACTCCGCCGTCACGCACTCCTGCGTGCCTAGCGTTATCATTTCCGCTAGCGCAATCACTACGGGCATCGCAGCCCGTGCGAGCATGGACTTTCCTCTAACCGAAGTCAGCAATCATCCAGATCGAATGTTATTTAATGTTATGAGGATTGAATCCGTTTTGCCACAAAAATGTTTCTAACGTATTAATCCTTTTAATGAGATTGATATTGTCATCAGTGACATTATCAGTTGGTTTTATCTTTGAATACTTGGCTTTAAATTTACCAAGTTCAATTTCCATATCGGCTTTTTCTTTTTCAAGTTGCGTAATTCTTTTCTTTAATCCTTCGATTTCTGTTGTAGTGGCAAGGTAATTGCCTTCCACTCTTTCGTAGTCCAAGATAATTTGGTCTAAGAATTTGTCAACTTCATAAGGATCGTAACCACGAGGTATGCCTTTAAAAATTTTGTTGCCGATTTGTTCTGCAGTAAGTACTAGTTTAATTGCCATAATAAAACCTATTATTTATAATATAGTAGAATATCAGTGTTTTCAATCTTTTTTCTTTTGAAAAAAGAGACATAGTGATATATTGATAACAAGATGAACAAGAAATTATTACAAGTATTAAAAGGTCATAAAGTGTTAGTCTTCATGGATTTTGAAGGCACACAGTTTTCTCATGAGATGATTGCTTTAGGAGCTATCTTAGTAGTCATCGACCAAAAGACCGGAAGAATTAAAAAGAAAAAAGCTCCATTTAAAACATATGTTAGAGCCCACAATAGAATTGGCTCTTATGTTGAAAGACTTACAGGTATCAATGAAGAGTTATTAAAACAAAAGGCCGTTTCATTTAATGATGCAATGAAAGCATTCAAAGCCTATTGTGGTCTTAACTTCAAGAAAGCCACATTCATTACCTATGGTAACCATGATATGAGAATCTTAGGTCAATCTATCGCCTATAACTTAGCGTATCCAAAAGATGTGACTTCTCAAATTCAAAAGAACTATTTCGATTATTCAGTATTTATTGGCGAATTTATTAGAGATGATAAAGGCAATCCACTATCACTAATCCATTTATGCCAATTATTTGAAGTTCCAGAAGCAGGGAAAGCACACGATCCAGAAATCG